>JAISCT010000001.1 GCA_031265355.1 Oscillospiraceae bacterium
GTTTATATTTGCTCATAAACTTGTACCTTCCTTCTTTATTGAGCACGCCAACTTGATTCTCATCCTTGCCGTAGACTTCGCATAGATTTTCAATTTTAATAATTCCATAGCCTTTGTCCTCCTAATCTTTGTGCGCCGTAATTATCGTATAACTGTAAGCGTTTACTGTAATGATCGAGTTATCCACGTAAACGTACCAGTTTTTGCCTTTCCTTTGAATGTTTTCGGTTGATAGGATGCTTTGTCTACACCAACCGACAACATCATCAGCCGTCAGGCCAAGATTTCGTTTTATGCGTTCCGCCCCCAATTCTGTCGTATGGAGCAAGTCAATGTTCTTTATCAATTCATTCATAAACGCATCCTCCGCACCCTAAAAACATCCACATCGGAAGTCAAAGCCAAAATTGATGTTTTGTAACACAAGCAATGTGCTGCGTTTTGGTTTCATTGATAAGCGGGTATTCTTTATTGTTTTCCGTATGATGAAACCGAAAACCGCATTTTTCGCTTACCCGCCTTGATTTTTCGTTGCCGTCAAAATATCCGCACCAAATAGCAGTCATACCCAAATCATCAAAGGCGTGCCGCATCAATTCGCGTACCGCTTTCGGAATAAATCCTTGCCCCCAATACGGCGCGCCGATCCAGTAGCCTATTTCAGTTTCATCGGCATTTATGTTAAGGTCGCTTTTATCCCCGATCAACAGACCGACGCTTCCGATTGCGGAGCCGTCATTTTTGATTGTTACCGCATAGGTTTCATCCGCCGAAAGAACCTCCCGGATAATCTGCCGGCTGTTTTCGACGCTTGTATGAACCGGCCAACCCGCCGCCGGCCCGACAAGAGGACTTTTCGCGTATTCATACAGACTCTCGGCATCCGATTCTTTCCACGGGCGCAAAATCAATCTGTTCGTTTCCAATATCATGACTGCCATCTCCCATCAGCTTGTATTCTGCCGGTGAAGACACGGTGAAACTCCCTGAATGCGGACGTGTCGCTCTCGCAAACATCAAACGCCTTGCAGCATTTCCATTTTCCGCCATCTGCGCCCAAATAGCCTTCGTAAAGCTCCAGCGCCATAAACGCATCAAAGGATTTGCCGTCAAGCGTGGTTATGCCATAGGCGCTTGCGGGGACGAAATCAAAGCGGCGATAATAGTCCGGGTGTCCTGTTATCAGCACAGCTTTGTAACCAAATTCACGGGCGCGGTTGAGACTGTGTTCTATGAGCATCGTACCGACACCTTGACGGTGCAGTTCCGGCTTAACACTGACCGGCCCAAAAACAAGCGCTTCCGTTTCTGTCCCGTCCGGCCGAATGATGGCGCACCTGCTGTACATAATATTGCCGACGATTTCGCCGTTCTTCTCTGCCACAAAGTCCAATTCTGGCACGAAGTCCGGGTCGCCTCTGAGCAGATGAGCGAGAAAATGTTCGTTCGTGTACATCTGGCCCGGAAACTCCATTGTTTCAAACGCCGCGAAGGTCAGCCGCTCCACTTCTTCATAATCGGCTTGCCGCTCGATGCGGATGGTGATGTCATGATTCGTCATTACAGTCCTCCTTGCACTGTCGCCAAGCCATGCTCGTACATATTCTTCCTTTACGTCCATTCGCTCGGCGATTTGCGGAACGTTCATACCGCTTTCTTTGAATCGTATCGCCACCGCCGTCATGGGTTCGCCGACTTCGATAATATGCCCGTCAGGGTCATAGAAGCGTACACAGCGCTGTCCCCATGCGTGTTCGATAGGCGGGTGTACAAGTTCCAACTCGCCAATATTCGATATGAAGCCGTCATAATCATCCGGTTTAAAATAAAGCTCCGCGTCGTTACCCTTGAAACGAACATCGAGGCCGCCGATAAAGGCGCGCCAGGAGGGGAGGGTTTGGAGATAAAATCCATCCGTGAGCGTGACGTTCGCGCCGTAGTCAGCGACTACGGCTTGGTTGAGATACTTCTTGTAAAACGCTTTTGAACATTCTAAATCCGTTACGGCCAAAAGCACACCGCAAAATTTCATTTATCAGCCCTCCATCTTTTGAAATGTTACGTGTTGCTCCTTCATCGAAATCTTGCTTATTTCTTCCCTTTGTTGTACTGTTTGATTTTCTTCATCGCCCAGTCGTAATGGCTCGGCGCGGCTGAAACGCAGTAAGTTCCTACATTGGTTGTCCCCGTCCAAGGAAAATGCTTCTTCTCAAAGAGTTCCTCATTGCTCAAGAATTCAATCAACGCCATAACCTTTGCGTGGCTGTCTTTGAGCATGGATTCCGCATCTTCATAGGTTGTGGACTGGTGCTTCTCCCAAAACCCGACATTCATATCGCCATAGCTTTTCCATGTGTACGGCGCAAGCAGGAAGGGTTTGTTGTTACCGTCTATGTTCGCTGTAACCCACGTGAGCAAAAGCTGATGCCACTCGTAGAGATGAACAAGGACGTCTCGCATATTCTTATCTCGCTCCCAGTGGGCTTCCTTCAATTTAGGGTCATCGCCAAAGTCAAACACGACAGACTTCGCCCCGCCAGGGATGGCATCAATCATCTTCCACATCTTTGACCATTGGTCATTTGCGGCCGCTATCAGCTCCGCTTTGGTTGTTGCTCTTGCCATTTCATTTTCCCTCCGCTTTCTGAAATGTAACGTGCTGCTCCTTCATGGAAATCTTGCCGACCGTATACCCATACGCTGCGGCTTCTTTCTTGTACGTCAAGAAAGAATGGTCTATCGGGAATCCGAGGATAGCTTGGATTCCCTCAAACGTGAGCCGGAGCGTTTGGCTTCCGCCGGTTTGAAGGTGTTCCCATAGCGGGTCATATTTGCTCATAAACTTGTGCCTCCTTCTTTCCTATTGTTTCTGTCATGAAGTTCCTTTTTCATAACCTCATAGACCAAGACCGCGTCATTTTCAACAACCAACTTTTTGTGCTTTACCGTTGCATACCCAAGTTTTTCGTATAACCGGACTGCCGGAAGGGAAGCGTCCAATACCGCCTCGTTATAGCTTTTAGCGATTTCATCCTCAAGCTGCCGCATGATATAACTGCCACAGCCTTTCCCCTGAAAAGCGGGCAGAACATAAACTCTTGTAATGTGATTGTCCGCGCGGCAGCTGCTTCCCACGAATTGATCGTCGCAAAACAATACCAATGCGCTTCCGCTCATAATGTCAGTCAACTTACAGCCCAAGTCAAAGTGATAAATTGAATTGTTTTTCTCATTTGTATTCCCGCTTTCCATAGGATGTATTCGCGTAGAGCCGTCAGAGCGCAAAATCCTCCGACTTGAAGTTGGCGTAATAGCGCCCTGACGCCGCTGTGAAGCACAGAACGCAGTAGTCGGGGTCGGTCACGCCGCCGGGGTAATACACGGTGTCGCCGTCTTGCCAAATCATTTCCTTGCTCGCGGCGTCCGTCAGCACTTCCATTGAACCTTTGAGCATAACGCCCCAGAAAAACCGCTTGTCGTAGAAATAGACACAGGCTTTCGGGTTGTCGCGGTACTGCGCCACCCGCATGGACGACGTGTTGGTGGTGAACCAGAAGCGCTGTATGCCTTCGCGCTTCCTCGGCGGCAGCATGGCTTTCATATTCGGGAAGCCGTTTTCGTCCACCGAGGCGATGAAAGATGCGCCTTGCTTGTCGATCAGGTTGCCGATGGTCTGTCCGGGATTTCTCATCATGGTCTTTGCCCTCCTATTTTATGTTCGATCCCCGCCAGAAAAAGCGAAAGGCAGTAGTCGAAACTCTCCACCGCGTCCGACGGATGCCCAAAGCCTCTGTGTCCGGCGATTGTGGCGAAGCCGTGGATAAGGCTGCGGAATCCCCTGATTATGTGGGAAACCTCAAGTTCCGTCAGATTCGTGTCCGTGAAAAGCTCAAGGGGCTTTTGATTATGCGTTACATTCCTTCCTTTCCGAGCGTCGCTTTCCCGATGAAAGCAATCGATATCGTAAGCCCGCCCGCGAGCAGCAGAGGGACATAGCCGGCGCTGCTAAAGCCTTGGAACGCCGCGCCGTACAGAAGCTGCCCTATCGGAGCCGCGCATTGCGCGACCGCCTGTATGATCGCCATGACCTTGCCCAGGTTTTCGCCCGGCGTTTTCGCCTGTATCCTGACAATGACGAAGATGGACAGGATGGTCGTCGCCGCCGTCATAAGCATGACGCAGAGCATAAAAACGACAAAAGGCGGCCAGAACCCTGTCCCAAGCGCCGCGGGCGTCACGGACAGCGCAAGAGGAACAAACAGAAGGGCAATCGCGAGTATCCACCGCCACACGGTATCCATCCGCATTTTCTTCGAGAACACGCCGACCGTGAGCGCCCCGATTATGGACGCCGCCTCGATAAGCCCCATGCCCGCCCCATATGCGGCGTCGCCGCTTTGCAGGGTCATTCGCAGGATAAGCGGAGAGGCCACGAGAAAGCAGGGGACAAGAACCAGATTCAGGAGCGCGGCGGTGATCATAAGGCTCCGTATGAACGGCTCTTTCCACACATAGGCAAAGCCGTCTTTCAAATCTCCGGCCAACGTCCGGATCATCCCGCCCGTCTGTGGACGTTTGGCAAACGGAATCTTGATGAACATTTCAGTAATTGCCGCCGCCGCGAAAGCCGCGCAGCTTATCGCGACAAGCGCCCGGATGCCCAGCGCGCCGTACAGGACGCCGCCGAGGACGGGGGCCGCTATGCCGGACAGGGATTGCACTGCCTGAATGACGCCGTTCGCGGACTCCAGCTTATCCTGCTCAACAAGCAATGGGATGCAGGCTGTGCCGTTTGGGGTTTCTATCGCGCCGACAATGCCGAGGATCACCATCACCGCCCCAACGGCAAACACGGACGCGTGACCACTGAGCATGATGAGCAGGAAAGCCAACGTAACGCCGCAACAGACAGCGTCGTACAGCACCATCAGGCGCTGGCGATTGAATCTGTCAGATATTGCCCCGCCCACCGGGGCAAGCAATACGGGTATACTTGAAATGGCGAACAGGGCGGCAAACAAATCCGCGCGCCCAGTCATATCCAAGACGTAGAGCGAGAGAGCGAAACGCAGCAGCGACGAGCCCAGCACGGTCACGACCTGCCCCGCCGCCATCAGTCGAAAATTTCTTGGCGGCGGCAAGATATAAGCCTCGGCTTTACTCATGTCCGTTTCGCCCGCCCGTTCCGGCCAAACCGTCAAACAGTCGTATCATGCCGCCGAGACTCCCGGTTTCAGCGCCGAGCAAGCGCTCCATCGTCCAAATAAAGTTGTGGGCTTTACGCGACAGCGCATCGGCGGTGAGACCGGCCATATGTTCGGCGTCGAACGCGCTGTTGCTGTATGTCAAAATCATTCCGATCACTTCCTCCGGGCAAGGCGTGTCAAACAGCCCCTGCTCCATGCCCTCGCGCACAACCCTCGCCATGACAGGGGTCGCGTCGTCAAAAAGCATGCGCTCTATCTTCATGTGCATGAGCGCGTTTTGCGGTTTGTGCAGATGCTCGGCCATCTGCAATCCTGTATCGTCGCTCACATGCAAGGCCAGCGCGGTTTTTACAAGGCGCTCGTGCACCGGGACGCTCTTGTCGGCGGCGGCGGCCTCGGCGGCCGCTATGAGCTTATCGCGATGCCGGCCTATCACCGCCTCCACGATGTCCTCTTTGGAGCTGAAGTGGTGGAAAATCGCCCCTTTGGACATGCCCAAGTTATCCACAATATCCTGTATCGTCGTCTGCTCGTAGCCCTTTTCCGCGAACAGCCTTGCGGCAACATCTATGATGTTGCTGATGGTCTGCTGTGAATTGTTCTTCCTCGGCATGGCGCGCTTCTCCTTTTCAGCAAGCCCAATTTAAGTACCGAACGTCGGTACTTAAATTAGCATAACATATCGTCTGTCGGTTGTCAATACTTCTTTCGGTTACTATGTCGGTTCGGCCTTCTCACGGCAAACAGCAATAACGATAATTGTGAACGCAAGCCAGATATGGTTCAAGTGTCAGAAGTGCGTCTGCCGAAGGCCGAGCCGATTTTTTGGCGCACAGTCGCGCATTTCTGGTATCGCGCCGCCCGCGATTGCCCACAAATACAGGCTCGCCACCGTGCCATAGGGTGAATATCGGCGGGCGTATTTGTCAAACAGCTTGCGGTCAATTTTCCTGTGGCGATAAAGCATACGCAAGCCACGCTGTATCGCCAAGTCGCCGAAGCTCATAACGTCAGGACGTCCAAGACAGAAAATCATCAGCATCTCGGCTGTCCAAACGCCGATACCTTTCAGCACGGACAGTTTGGCTATCACATCAGCCTCCGGCAGGAAACGGAGTTCGTCAACGTCAAATTCGCCGTTTTGAACTTTGGCGGCGAAGTCTTTGATGTAGTCCGCCTTCTTGAATGTGACGCCGCAGACTTGGATTTCTTCACGGGAAGCGGCGCAGATTGCTTTGGCGTTGACCTCTCCGAGCTTGTCGGTCAGATGCATCCAGACTGTTTTCAAGGCGGCGGAGGAAATCTGCTGTCCGACGATATGATAAACGACGGACTCGAACAAATTGCCATTAATTTCGCGCTCAATATGCCCAATTGCATCAATCACCTCGCCGAGCCGTTTATCCTTATGCTTCAAGTATTCGATTTCATTGTCACCGTATTCAAAATACATATTCACTCTCCCAAAACTTCCAAATTGAAAGTCTCATGCCGATTATATCCGGGCAGGGACTTTTTGGGGAACACGGTAAGTGGGTATTCGTCGTCGCCGAGCTTAATCATTGGTTCATCGGCTTTTTTCTTGGTCGTTACGCGCCTTTGCGGTACAAGTGCGGATAAATTCGCTCTTTGCATCCGTATAGGCGTCGCGGTTGTATTTATATTCCATAAGCAGTCGCCGTTTGAGTCCTTCGTACTCTGCCGCCGCTTCCGGGTGAGCGACGATATAGTCACGGAAGCGCGGTTCGTCCCAATCTCCGGCCTGCCTGACGTGCAGATGGAACACTCTCTCGGCAAATCCCTCCGGCGTATAGCCTTTGTTCCAATCCGACCGAACGTCAGGGGAAATCTGCTCCGCCATAAGCAGCCACCCACCATCGGCGAGTGATGTTTTCAGCCAATCTATATCGCAATCCGAGGCGACCTGCAACAAAATATCCACAATCGGCTTAGCGAGAAGCCCGTCTATTGCAGTACTTCCGATATGCTCAGTCTTCTCGATCGCGCCGTCTAAAAGCGTGAGCAGAGAGGATTCCTCATCTTTATACCAATCACGCCATGCGGGATTGTGTTCCGCAAGCTCAATCGGGAACAATTGCCAAAGTTCCTCCAGCGTCAGTCCAAAAGCGACCGTTTCCTTCCCGTCAAGGCGTTTGAGCATGATATAATCGGTTTTCTGCTCCTTGATGACTTTGTATCCGCACCACTCATACAACCGTAACGCCGCGTTTGCCTTTTGGACGGACAGCGAAACGGAAGCGATTACGTCCATTATCAGAAGTCCTCCAATTTCATAGCAAAATCTATCTCATGGTGGAGCGGTATCCCGTTCTGCCCAATATATGGTATTTCAGGCTTAAACGATTCCCGCTCCCGGTCTATTGCGCCCAGGTTCAAGCCGACCATATCAAATCCGCGCTTTTGATAAAAACCTATCGCGTTGATGTTGTCGTTTGACGTCAGCAGGCGCAGGATTGTGCAGCCCTTGGCAATGGCCGTCTGCTTTATTCTATCAATCAGGGCAGTGCCAAGCCCTGTGCGCGGGCGTTCACTGTTAAGTGATACAATTTCACAGGCGTCGCCGCGGATAATATAGGTCACGAGTCCGATGACGTTTTCGCCGGATTCGTCCAACGCGATGAAACCGGCTAAAACGGCGCAGTCGATGATTTCGCCACGTACCATCATTTGAGCAGTCTGCCACGCATGAGTGATGTAAGCAGTCGCAAGTTCGCGTGTCTCGGAGGTAATCGGCATTATGCTATGTGCGTTCATCATATTGTCATTCAATCCTTTTCAATTATCTTTGTCAATCGTTTTTACGCTCCAACTCCTGAATGATCAATGCTTTCGCTATCCGCAGCGCGCGGAGCCTGTTTTTCTGAAATGTTTTAATCGGCGCGGACCAGAAAATCACGCTGCCGTAATAAGAGATTATAGATTCACTCTCCGATGATCTTCACCAGCACCCGCTTGTCACGCATACCGTCAAACTCGCCATAGAATATCTGCTCCCACGTTCCGAAGTCAAGCTTGCCGTCCGTGACCGCCACGACAACCTCGCGCCCCATAACGGTTCGCTTCAAATGCGCGTCGGCGTTGTCCTCGTAGCCGTTGTGGTCGTATTGCTCATAGGGCTTCTCCGGCGCCAGCTTTTCGAGCCAGCGCTCGAAATCACGGTGCAGCCCGCTCTCGTTGTCGTTGATGAACACGCTCGCTGTGATATTCATCGCATTGACAAGACACAGCCCTTCGCGGATTCCGCTCTCAGCGAGCGCGGCCTCGACCTGCGGCGTAATATTGACGTAGGCACGGCGGACCTTGGTGTAAAAATGCAGTTCTTTTCGGTAGGATTTCATATTGGCTTATCCTCACTTTCTAACTCGCGCCGTTCGCCGCCTATACCGATGTACTAATCGTTCGACGGCTTCTTTCGCAGGTTCCTTTTGTATGCCCAAAAGACTTTACAAATCAGTCTTTATGAGATATGATACAAAGCGGATGATGTGCTCGGTAATATTTCCCATTTCAGACAGGAGGCATGTCGATGCGGCTGACGGTGCGGCATCTGACCAAAGCGTTCGGTGAAAAGCAGGTGCTGCGGGGCATCAACTTTGAAACCGAGAGCGGCACGGCTCTGGGGCTTTTGGGGCGCAACGGCGCGGGTAAGACGACGGCGATCCGCATTGTCATGGGCGTGTTCCCGGCCGACAGCGGCGAGATCCTGCTAAACGGACAGCCGCTCGATCGCGCGGCTGTGCACCTCGGGTACTTGCCAGAAGAGCGGGGCCTCTACGTCAAAAAACCTATCCTGGACCAACTCGTCTACTTCGCCCGACTGCGGGGCCTGACGGCGGCGGAAAGCCGCCGAAACGCGCAGTACTGGCTCGAACGCGTGGGCTTGGCGGCGTCCGCCCACAAACGGCTGGACACGCTGTCCAAAGGCAACCAGCAAAAGATCCAGCTCGTGGCGGCGCTCCAGTGTGACCCGGCCATCCTCATTTTGGACGAACCCTTCTCCGGCCTGGACCCCGTCAACGCCCGACTGCTCAAAGACATCGTCAAAGAGGAGATCGATCGGGGTAAGATGGTATTTTTTTCCAGTCATCAGATGAACTATATCGAGGAATTCTGTGACCAGATCGCCATTTTAAACGGTGGGCACATCGTCCTGTCCGGCGGTATCCGGGAGATCAAACGGAGTTACGAACGTAACCGCCTCCTTCTCTCCGGACCGGCGCTGCCCGCGATGCGCGGCTACATCCAGTCGGCGCTCTCGCCTCTCGTCAAAGAGATGTCGGAGACGGAGACACAGCTGTCCGTGACGTTGACAAGCGCACAGCACAAACGGGACTTTATCTCCGCGCTGGTCGAGCAGGATCTCGACTTCGATATGATCCAGGTCTACGAACCGTCGCTTTCCGACATTTTTGTCGAATACACGGAGGACGTCGTATGATGGCGCTGACAACCAAGCGCCCCCGACCAACCCCGTACTCGACACTGTGTCCGGCAGGCGTAATCAGAGGCGCGATCCCTAGACACACAGGGAGGACGGAGATGTCTGATGAGGCAATTTTGGCATGTATTTCGGTTTGAATATCTGAATTACGTGATGGGAAAAGGATTTCTCATCGTCACGTTGGTGATGATCTTGGTCATGGGCGTGACCCTTTTCTTCCCCCGTCTGTCGGCGCCAACGGCGGACAAAGGCGCCTGGGACAGCCCGCCGCCCATCCGGGCTCCCATGCCGGCGGCGCTCTCAGACTCCGACCCGGCGCTGGCGGCGGAGACTCTCCGGATGCTGACTGAAAAGATGCCCCAGTATGCGTTTGCGCTGGTGGACGGCGACGTGGAAACGCTGCGGCGTGCCGTGGAGGCGGGGACATACACCGTCGCCGTCGCCGTGTCGCCGCCGCTCTCGTATGTCTACATTGTCAATCAGCTCGGCCTGTATGATGTGTCGGCGGCGCAAATACACGACGTCATGGCCGCGCGCTTCAGATTGGGCAAACTACAGCGCGCCGGCCTGTCCGAGGCGGACCTCGCGGAGGTCCTCGCAGCGCCGGTGGCAGGCACGGTTGTGGAGATCGGCAAAAACCAGATGACCAGTTTTATTTATACGTATCTGCTGATCTTCCTACTCTACATGGCAATCATGCTGTACGGGCAGTTTGTCGCCAACGGCGTGGCCTCCGAAAAGAGCTCGCGGGCCATGGAGTTGCTCATCACATCGGCCAAAACGCAGAACCTCATCTTCGGAAAAGTGCTGGGCGCCGGGCTGGCCGGCCTCACACAGCTGGCCGCGCTGCTCGGCGCCGGCATTCTGTTTTATTCGCTCAACAGCGCCTACTGGACGGACAACGCCATCATCGCTTCCATCTTCTCTATGCCGGTGAGCATCCTCTTATATACCTGCCTGTTCTTTTTATTGGGCTTTTTTCTGTACGCTTTCTTATACGGCGCGCTGAGTTCGCTGGTCAGCCGCATGGAGGAACTGCACAGCGCCGTGCTGCCGGTCACGTTTGTGTTTCTCTTCTCTTTCTTTGCCGTCTTCATTGGCACGGTCAGCGGCCGCGTGGACACGCCGGCGATGACGGTCTTCTCCTTCATCCCCTTCACCGCGCCGATGGCCATGTTCGTCCGCATCTCGATGAGCAATCCGGATGCTTGGGAGATCCTCCTGTCCGTGACTCTCCTGGCCGCCGCCAACCTCGCCTGTGGTTATCTGGCCTCCGGCATCTACCGCGTGGGCGTACTGCTCTACGGCAAACCGCCGCGCCCGGCGGAACTGCTGCGCATCCTGCGCCGCGCCCGCCGTTGACTCCGCTCACTGTTTGAGCTTTTTGATTTCCAGTGGCGTGAGTTTGCGCCATTTTCCATATGGGACGCCCTGCAGCGTCAGAAAGCCCAAACGAACGCGGGCGAGACGCTTGACGGTGAGGCCCGCCTGTTCGCACATCAGGCGCACCTGGTGATGGCGCCCCTCGTGGATGACCAGAGACAGCACCCCGCCATCCTCCCGCCGTTCGACCAGTGCCACGCGCGCGGGTTTCACCGTGTACCCCTCGATCGTCATGGGCCCCGCAAGGATAGGCTTTGCCGTGTCCACAGGGCCCGTAACCCACACGTGGTATTCCTTTTCGATCTCATGCGACGGGTGAGTGATCCGATGCACCAGAGCGCCGTCGTTGCTCATGAGCAGCAGACCCTCCGTGTTGATGTCCAGACGACCGACCGGCACCAACCGCGTGTCGATCCCCGAAACCACGTCGCGCACGGTCCGCCGTCCCTTTTCGTCGGAGAGCGTCGTCACGACGCCGCGAGGCTTGTGCAGCAGGACAGTCATCGACTCCGGGCAGGGTCGTAGCGGCCGGCCGGAGACCTCGACGGCGTCGGACTCGATGTCGACCTTCTGCCCGATCACAGCCGTCTGCCCGTTGACCTTCACCCGCCCGCTCTCAATAAGCGTTTCCGCCCCGCGCCGCGAGGTCACGCCGTGCGCCGCGAGGATTTTGCTGAGCCGTTCTTGCATAAAAACGCCTTGCCTTTCCTTTTTCTATGGGCATCCATCTATCACGATGGGCACAGCGTGCACTGCGGCGGCACACCAAGATCCAACAACCGCCCCGGCGGCGTCACGCGGCACCGCGCCCGAAGAAGCCGGCGATCTTCTCCCCAAACGACTTCTCCGCCGGCAGATAGGCCTCGACGCCGGTCTCGTAATAGAGCCTCGTCTCTCCTACCGTCCGGCCGTCCACCACATAACGTACACGCCCGGCTGCGTCGCCGTGAAACACCGGCGCCCAAGCAAACCAGGGCAGGGAAAACTTCGTCTCCATCCGGGCCCACTCTTCGTCTGAGAGCGCCGCGGTCAGTCCCTGCCCTGCGCGCACCGGCACCAGACCCGACAACCCGGATACAACAGGTACACGGGCCAAAATCTCACCCTGCGTGCAGAGCGTCCGCTGCGTAAAGCGCGCAAACCCCATATCGTAGAGCGTCTGGTGGTCGTTCCAGTCGTCCGGCGCCTTCAATGTGACGGCAATAAGCATGCGTCCGCTCCGCTCCGCCATGGAGACCAGACAGCGCCCGGCCTTGATCGTATAGCCCGTCTTCCCGCCGATCGTGCCCTCGTAGTCCCACAGCAGCTTGTTGTGGTTGCGCATATCGCGCCCGGCCGCCTGGATCGTCTTTGTGGCGGTAACGGTACGGAAGGTGGGCGCGCGCATTGCCTCGGCGGCGATCCGCGCCAGGTCGCGCGCGCTCGCATAGTTGGCGTCGTCGTTGAGCCCGTGCGGGTTGGCAAAGTGCGAGTTCTGAAGCCCCAACGCCCCGACCTTCTCATTCATCAGCGCCGCGAAGTCTTCGATGCTGCCGGCGGTGTGCACGGCCAGCGCGGCGGCGGCGTCGTTGCCCGAGAGCAGCAACATCCCGTAGAGCAGTTCCTCCACGGTCAACCGCTCCCCCTCCTTCAGGGACATGGAGGAACCCTCCACACCGACACACGATGCGGGCACGGTGACAACGTCCTCCAAATCGCACCGCTCCAGCACCACTAAGGCGGTCATCATCTTGGTAATGCTGGCCATGAGCATACGCGCGTCGGCGTTTTTTTCGTAAAGGAATGTGTCTTCGACCGCGTCGTACAAGACGGCGCTCTCCGCAGAGACGTCCAGCGCGGACGCCGGCGGCGCGGAGACAACGCACAGAGAGAGCACACACGCGAACGCGCACAGCCGTGCAAGCCGTGTGAGAGGTACCCTATAATTCCTTTTCTTCCTCATCGTCCTCTTTTCCTTTCTTTCGCCCCAAAAGAGACGCGACCTTCTCCAGCAGCGCGGGTACGGCCTCGATCGCCCTGTCCACCGCACTGCCCGGCGGCGGCGCCACGGGGAGGAGTTTGACGCCCGTGGGACTCACCACCAAAAATGACACCGGATGGATGTTTACGGCGGCGCCGCTGCCGCCGCCGAAGTTTTTGTCCTCCTCCGGCTTGTCGTGTTTCCCCGCGTAATCCGTGCCGCCCGCGGCAAAACCAAAGCTTACCTTCGACACGGGGATGATTGTCGTACCGTCCGGCGTGGACACCGGCTGACCGACAATGGTGTTCACATCCACCATCTCACGAATCTTGGTCATTGTGACGCTCATCAGCTCTGGAATGGAATTTTTTTCCATATTCTCCACCCTCTCATCCATTGGTCTATTGTATTGAGACCGTCTTGCCTTTTATGCCGGGCCGGCCAACCGGCGCCGGAGAAAGTGTAGCGCCGTGCGCAGGAGTGCAAAGGGCCGGATAGACACGGAAGCCAGCAGATACACCTGCGGATGCGGGAGACTGTAATCGAGACCCACCGTGACGTTCGGGCGCTTCACACGCGCCAGCAGCGGCGCGGCCAGGCCCAAAGCCGCGTGCAGAGAACCGTACAGGAGCGCCGTGTGGGCGGCGTCGCCGGCACCGGCCACAACGTGGCAGTAGAATCTGTCCACGCGCAGCCCGCGCAGTAAAATCCCCGCGCTCTCCCGCGCCGGCCCCAGAAGAGCTCGGATGTCCGTCCGTTCGTCCGCCGTCCGTTTTGGGGGGCTGGACCCGGCCCTTCGTTTCGACGTCCTGGCCGGACGGCCCGCGACGGCGCGCGGCGACAAACGAAACATCAACACCCCCCAACGGAGCCGCAACAGGATCTCCCGGCCCGGTCGGACGATCAGCGTGAAGCGCAACCGCATCGTGAGCGCCGACGCCAGCGCCAGTACAACCCCGGCCGACACCCAAAAGACCATTGCCTCACCCTCCGTTCGTCACAGGCTGAGCTGCCCATCCTCCTCGGTGAGACCAAAGGGCAGCTCCGGCAATTCCTCCAGCGACGACAATCCAAAGGAACGCAAAAACACCGGCGTTGTCCGGTATTGGATGGGCCGCCCGGGCACCTCCAGCCGGCCGCACTCCTCAATGAGACCCTTCTCTGTCAGCGTGACCACGGTGTTGGAGCTGTCCACGCCGCGTACTTGATCGATGTACGCCCGGGTGGTGGGCTGGTAGTAAGCGACAATGGCCAGCACCTCCAGCGCGGGTTTGGAGAGCGGCGGCGCGCGCCTCTCCTCCAGCGCCGCACGGATCAGCTCGGCGTGCTCGGGCGCGGAGACGAGCTGCCAGCGGTCTTCCATGCGCACCAGCCGGATCCCACGGCGCTCAAAACGGTACTCGTCCGCCAGCTGCGCCAGCATCGCCTCGACCTCTCGGCGTTCCAGCGAGAGCAACGCACACAGGCGTTCGACGCCGACCGCGTCGCCCGCCGCAAACAAAATGCCCTCCAGTACAGACAAAATCTCCTTCACGTCCATAAGGCCCTATTTTCCCCTCAAACATAGTGAATAGTCCTCCCCGTGCTCGTCGACGGCGATTCGGCCGTCCCGGCACAGTTCCAACATGGCCAAAAACAGGGCCACCCGCCCGGACCGGTCTCTCCCCTGCCGCAGCAGCACGGAGAACAGCAGGCGACCGGCGGCCTCCAGCCGGTGGAGGACCAGCACGATCATGTCGCCCACGGGATGGGGTTCCCGGCCCACCAGGCGGGAAAACACCGCCGGGTCCGGCGGACGGCGCCGTTCCGCGCGCTGCTGCATCTGCAGGAGCGCCTGCCCCAGCTCCTCGGCGCTGTGGGTACGCGTGTACGTCTTGTCGACGGGCAGCGGCTCGGGCGGCTTTGTGTACAAGTTGCGCCCGATGTCGGCGCGCGCCAGCAGAAAATCGCGCCCGACGACAATGCGGCGGTAGTCTTCCTGCTGACGCCGCTGTTCCAGCGCCTGCATCAGCAGGAAGAGCTCCTCCTCCGGCTGCTCGTCGGACAGCGACAGCAACATACGTGACTTGATGTAAACCAGATGGGAGGCCATAACCACAAATTCGCTGGCGATTTCCAAGTCCATGCGTTTCATGAGCTCCAGATAGGCGAGATACTGGTCGACCAGTTCGGAGATCCGGATGTCACGGATCTCCATTTTGTTTTTGCTGAGCAGATGCAGTATCAGATCGAGCGGGCCCTCGAAATCCTCCAGCGTCTCCTGTGGACCCCGCACGGCCTGTTCCAGCCGAAACATGGGCGTCTGCATGGGACCCGCTCCCTTCTCTTTTTGCATGTTTGACCAAAATTATACGTACGCCGGCCTCACCCGGCGAGGCCGAGCCACACAAACGGCCGCGACGCCGCATAGCTGAGCCCGTAGAGCACCTGGTCCGTCAGAAATCCCAGCGGAACATCGAGCACGTCGGTGATGAGCAGCAGAGCGAGCAGCGCCATCCCATAGCGCTCGTACGCCAGGAGGCGGTAATACATGCGGTCCGGAATGAGAAGTCCCGCCACCTTCGAACCATCCAGCGGCGGGATGGGAAAGAGATTGAACACGCCAAGCCCGATGTTGATGACGGCCAAATAGAGAAAGAACATCTCCAGCAGACCGTCCCAGAGTGTCGGCACGAGCAGATTCGTCAGGAAGTACAAAAACAGCGCCAGCAACGCCAACAGAAAATTTGACACGGGGCCGGCGAGCCCCACCAGCGCGAAGTCGCGCCGCGGCTTCTTGAAATAGCGCAGGTCGACCGGCACGGGCTTGGCCCAGCCGAAGCCGGCGACGATCAGCAACACAAGGCCCAACGGGTCAATGTGCCGCCAGGGCTTAAACGACAGACGTCCTCTCTCCTGGGCGGTCTTGTCTCCGAGCCAATACGCGACCAGACCATGGGAGAGCTCGTGAAAGATGATGGCGATCAGCGCCGCCGGGATGATAAGAAGCTTTGTGGGAGTGAAGTCTTGCAAAAAACGCACAATGTCTCTCCTTCTTTATGCGCCGCGTCCGCTCGTTTACTGCGTCCGTTCGGCTGCGTCCGCCGGCTCTGTCACGACGAGAGCTGTACCCGGTGGAATGTCTTTTTCCCTTTTTTGACGACCAGCCCCCCGCGCACCTGCTCTGCGGTGTAGGAAACGCCAAAGGAATCGGCCTTTTGGCCGTTTACCTCCACCCCGCCCTGTTCGACCAGGCGGCGCGCGTCTCCCTTCGAAACGGCCAACTTGCAGGCGACGAGCATGTCCAGCACGGAGATGGCGCCGTTCGTAAACTGCGCCTGCGACAGCGCGGTGGTCGGCATGTCGTCGGCGTTCCCGCCGCCGCCGAAGAGAGAGAGCGCGGCCTCCTGTGCCTGCTCGGCCTCCTGGGCGCCGTGCACGAGAGACGTGAGCGCGAAGGCCAGGCGCTCCTTCGCGGTGTTGAGCTGCGCCCCCTCCCAGGCCGCCATCGCGTCTATCTCTCCCAGCGGCAGGAACGTCAGTTTTTTGAGGAAAGGGATCACGTCGGCGTCAGCCACATTGCGGAAATATTGGAAAAACTCAAAGGGACTTGTCTTCTCCGGGTCAAGCCAGACGGCGCCCTTCGCGGTCTTGCCCATCTTGATACCTTCCGAGGTGAGCAGCAGCGTGATGGTGAGTCCGTGCGCATCGTGCGCCCGTTTGCGGCGGATGAGCTCCGTACCCGCCAAAATGTTCGACCACTGATCGGCGCCGCCGCACTGGAGGTTGCAGCCGTACCGCTCGTGCAGGCAAAGGAAGTCATACCCCTGCATCAGCATGTAGTTGAACTCCAGGAAATTGAGACCGCGCTCCATTCGCGACCTGAAGCAGTCGGCGGCCAACATGCGGTTGACCGAAAAATGGATACCCACATCGCGCAGAAACTCGATGTAGTTCAGCCCCATCAGCCAGTCGGCGTTGTTCACCATGACGGCTCTGTCCTCCGAGAAGTCGATGAACCGGCCAATCTGTCCTTTGAATTTTTCCGCGTTGGCTCCGATGCGCTCAGCCGTCATCATCTGCCGCAGGTCGGTTCGCCCGCTGGGATCGCCCACCATTGTGGTGCCGCCGCCGATCAGGGCAATGGGCCTGTTGCCGGCACGCTGGAGATGGCGCATCAGAATGAGGGGCAGAAAATGCCCCACATGCAGACTGTCGGCCGTGGGGTCAAACCCGATGTAGAAGACCGCCTTGCCCTCATTCACCAGATCCCGCACCGTGTCGTCCCCGGTGGTCTGCGCGACCAAACCGCGCGCGTTCAGTTCCTCCCAAACCGTCATGCTTCTCCTCCATCCTTTGGATTCTTAATTTCCCTACTGATTGCCCGCACACGCCCGGCGCCCGGACCGGTTTTGCGCTTTGAACCGTCCGGCGGCACACATCTGCTCCCGGGCATTTTCCCGGGTGATGTCCGTGACGGTGAGTCCGCCCAGCAGGCGGGCGATCTCGTCGACACGGCCGTCCTCATCGAGGCACGCCACCTCCGTAAGGGCGTGTGCGCGCGTCACATCCTTGCGGATGCCGAAGTGCGCATCGGCCATCGCGGCAATTTGCGGCAGATGGGTGACGCACAGGACCTGCCGGTCCCGCGCGAGCAGAGCGAGCCTCTCGGCCACGCGGCCGGCCGCCCGGCCGGAGACGCCGGCGTCGATCTCGTCAAATACCAGAGAGACCGTCTCGTCGCTTTCCGCCAGCACATGTTTGAGCGCCAGCATAATGCGCGACAGCTCCCCGCCCGAGGCGACGCGGGTGATGGACTTTGGCGGTTCTCCCGGATTGGCCGAGAGCAGCAGCCGCACCTCGTCGGTTCCCCGGCTGCGCAGCGCATCGTCCCCCGTACGCGGCGCCGTCTCCACAAGAAACGAGACCCCAGCCATGTCAAGACCGGCCAGCTCCCGCTGCACGCGGCGCGTCAGCGTTTCCGCCGCGGCGCGGCGGTCCTTTGTCAGGTCGGCGGCCAGCGCGATAGCATGCGTTTGGGCGCGCCAACGAGTCTCCTCCCACGCCTTCAGGGTCTGCCCGGCGGAAAGAAGTCCGTCCAGTTCCTCCCGGCAGCGTGCGCCATAGGCGGCGACATCCGCCGCGCTGCCGCCGTACTTCTGTTTCAGACGGTACAAAAGATCCAGTCGTTCCTCGACGGCCGCGAGCTCCCCCGGCACATCCTCCGCCGCGTCGGCGTGCGCATCCACATCGCGCGCCGCGTCCTCGACCAGATACCCAAGTTCCTCCAGCCTGTCACGGATCTGCGCGTACGCCGCCTCAAGGTCGGCAATGTCCGCCAGCGCCCGCGCAGCCGACGCCAGCTGGGAGGCCGCGCCCGGGGCCTCATCGTCCCCCAGAAGGCAGAGACGGACCTGTTCCAGGCCGGCCTGGATCCGGCCGGCGTTGCGTAGCACCCGCCGCCGCGTTCGCAGAGACGCCTCCTCCCCTTCGCCAAGCCGGGCCGCCTCGATCTCCTCGCAGCAGTAAGCGAGATGATTGATGCGGCGGGCCCGCTCCTCCTCGCTCATCCGCAGTCTGTCACATTGTTCTTCTATTTTTTTCCATTCATCGAAGGCCGCTCGATACGCATTGACCTGCGCCTCCAAGCCGGCAAAGCGGTCCAGCAGTATGAGGTGGCGCTCCTCGGACAACAGCGTCTGGCTGTCGTGCTGGCCGTGGATCTGCAGCAGCGCCTCCCCCAGACGCCGCAGCAGCGACACCGTAGCGAGCCGCCCCGCCACGCGGCAGACCTGTCGGCCGTCCGCGGTGATCTCCCGCTGGATCAAGAGCTCCGTCTCCGTACCGAGGTCAAATCCGTTTTCCCGCAGCAACGCGCGCACCGGCGGCGCGGGGTCGTCAAACAGGGCGCTGACCCGGGCCGCCGCGGCCCCGGCGCGCACCAGTTCCCGCGAGGTACGCAGCCCGATGACGGCCCCCAGCGCGTCGATGACGATGGACTTCCCGGCACCCGTCTCCCCGGTCAACACGTTGAGGCCGGCCCCGAAGACAATCTCCGCCTGCTCAATGACGGCAATATTTTCAATGTGCAGAAGCGAGAGCACGGCGAATACCCCCTCCCGGCCGCAAAACGCGGCCAGACCGTCTATCTACGCCAGAATCGTCTGTAGGCGGCGGCAAAGCGTCTCGGCTTTTTGGTTGTCCTTGAGGACGAGAAACGCCGTGTCGTCTCCGGCCAACGAACCTACGAGATCGGGCAATCGCATGGAATCGAGCGCCGAAGCGGCGGCCATCGCCACCCCCGGCATGGTCTTGAGTACAACGATGTTCTGCGCCTGCTCATAGGAGAGCACACTTTCACAAAAGATCGTGCGAAAACGGTCGGAAAACACGGGGTCTCCCTCCCCTGTGGGCAGGGCGTACTTGTAACGCCCCCGGCCGGTCGGGGATTTCACAAGCCGAAGCTCCTTGATGTCCCGGGAAATTGTGGCCTGTGTGGTGTTGTATCCGAAAGTGCGCAGGCGGGTGGAGAGCTCCTCCTGCGTCTCAATGTCCTCGGCCTCGATGATCTCCAGCAGTTTCGCCTGTCGGCTGAATTTCACGGTATCCATCCTCCCGCTTACTCACACTTCGTGGGTACCTCCAACAGCGCCGCGCTCGGCGCCTGGGCATCGTATCACGGCGGCCTGCGCAATTTCCGGTTGAGATGCTCGTAAAAACCGTACGCCTTGACACGGATCAATGTCGTATGCGACGGTGCCCGGCCGATCGACACCTCGTCGCCCGGCTGCAGAGGCAGCGACGAACCGTCCACGGTCAAGAAGGCGGGGTTTCCGGGCTTTGGTCGCAGCGTCAGACGGCGGCCGGCAGAAAACACAATGGACCGCGCAAACAGTGCATGCGGACAGAGCGGCGTGACCACCAAGCCGTCGGCGGCAGGTTCGATGATGGGCCCGCCGGCCGACATGGAGTAGGCGGTGGACCCGGTTGGCGTCGCCACAATGATACCGTCGCCGAAAAAGCCGAGAATCAGCTGCCCGTCCGACAGCACCTCCAGCGGGATGACGCGTCCGGTCAGGCCGCCGGTCAGCACAGCGTCGTTCAGCGCCAGCGCCTCCTCGGCCACAAGACCGCCACGCAGCACCTCCACCCTGAGCATCATGCGCCGGTCCCGAGAAAAGCGCCCCGCCAGCACCTCCCGCAGGAGCGGCAATTCATCGGCCTCTAACTCCGTCATGAACCCCACGCGGCCCAGGTTGACGCCCAAAATCGGGATATCCGCCTTTGATGCGGCCTTAGCCGCATGGAGAATTGTGCCGTCCCCCCCAAGCACGACGATACAGTCGGCTCCGCGCAGGGCCTCCGCCTCCGGGCACACCGCAATGTGCGGCGTGTCCGGCAGTCCCGCCGCACAGGTCTCCGGCAGTGTGACCGCGGCGCCTGCGGCACGGCACAGCGCCGCCACCGCCAAGGTGGCCCCAAACCCTTTGTCTCGCTCTGGGTTTGGATACAGGGCCACTTTTTTCATCTCTCCACCCCACAACCGGAAATTATGGACCGCATCCGCGCGCGTCAACCGCCCAGTTGGGCGTGGGCCTCGGCCACTGCGGCCTCAAGATCGGCGGCATCGGCCGCCGCACCGCGCACCAAAAAGGCGAGGTACTCGATGT
The DNA here is from genome assembly GCA_031265355.1 of Oscillospiraceae bacterium. Lineage (NCBI taxonomy): Bacteria > Bacillati > Bacillota > Clostridia > Eubacteriales > Oscillospiraceae > Oscillospiraceae bacterium. The sequence continues at coordinate 20,662 of JAISCT010000001.1, forward strand.
TGCCCTCCGGACCCTTGACCGGCGAATGAGAGAGACCCCGCACGGCATATCCGCACCGGGCGGCCGTCTCCAGAAAGCCGGCAAGCACCGCCCGGTGCACCGCCGGGTCGCGCACGACGCCCTTTTTGCCCACCTTGTCCCGCCCGGCCTCAAACTGAGGTTTGACAAGGCAAACGGCCCGTCCGTCCGGCTTCAGGAGCTGCGCCACCGGCGGCAGCACCAACCCCAAAGATATGAAGCTCAGATCCATCACAGCGATGTCCAGCGCGGCGCCGATCTGTTCGGGCGTCACATAACGGATGTTCGTGCGCTCCATAACGACGACGCGCCCGTCCCGCCGCAGACCCCAATCGAGTTGTCCGTATCCGACGTCCACGGCCCACACGCGCGCCGCGCCGCGCCGCAGCAAGCAGTCCGTGAACCCGCCGGTGGACGCACCGGCATCCAGCGCCAGCATGCCCGCCACATCGATCTGAAAGACCGCCAGCGCCTTGTCCAGCTTCAAGCCGCCGCGGCTGACGAAACCGATCGGGTCGCCCCGCACTTCCACCGCGGCGTCCGTCCGCACCGTGAGGCCGGGTTTTTCCTCTTTGCGCCCCTCCACATAGACCCGCCCGCTCATGATGGTCGTGCGGGCGCGCTCGCGGCTGGGGCAGAGACCGCGTTCGAAAAGCAACGTGTCGAGCCGTTGCTTGGCGTTCACAGCGGCACCGCCCGGAGGATACGCGGCCCCACCATCCGCCCAATAGACCGCGCGATGCCCTCCGCGTCCAGCCCGCACAGATGCGCCAGCCGGTCAGGCGCGCCGTGCGTGATGAACCGGTCGCCCAGATTCATCAGCAACACCCCTGACGGCGCGGCACCGTGGGCGGCCAGTGCGGACAACAGCCGGTTTCCGACGCACCCCTCGTGCACACAGTCCTCCACCACGGCCAAACGGCCCGTCTTCTGCAGCGAGACGGAGACGGCGCCCATGTCCAGCGGCTGTAAAGAGGCAAGCTTCAGCACATCGGCCTCGATGCCGGCCGCGGAGAGCCGCTCAGCGGCCTCAAGCACTGTAGAGATCATTGCTCCGTAGGTAACGATCGTCAGCATTGACCCCTCTCGAAGCTGGACGGTATCGAGATGGCAGTCGCTGTAGTGGCTCTCCCCTTTTCGGGGATACCGGATGGCGACAGGCCCCTCCTCTTGCAGCGCCGCGGTCAACATGGCGCGCAACTCGGCAAAGCTAGCCGGCGCCCACAACTTGATATGAGGGATATGCGTCAAAAAAGCCGGGTCAAACACGCCGTGGTGCGTCTCTCCGTCCTCGCCCACGAGCCCCGCGCGGTCCACTGCGAAGACCACCGGCAGCTTCTGCAGCGCCACATCGTGCAGAATCTGGTCGTACGCGCGCTGCAAAAAGGTGGAGTAAACGGCGCAGACGGGGCGCATCCCCTGTTTGGCGAGACCGGCGGCCATCGTCACCGCATGGGCCTCGGCGATGCCCACATCAAAGAATCGCTTTGGGAACTGCAGCGCAAACTCGGACAGTCCGGTACCGTCCTTCATCGCCGCCGTGACGGCGCAGATCCGCTTGTCCGTCCGCGCCAATTCGCACAGAGTGTCGCCGAAGACATCCGAATAGCACCAGGCGCGGCTGCCAAGCTCACGGCCGGAGAACACATCGAAGCGCTTCACGCCGTGGAAAGCCGATGGATCCGCTTCCGACGGGACATACCCGCGCCCTTTCTGGGTAATAAGATGCAGCAACACGGGGCGCCGCATCGCGCGCGCCACCGCGAGCAGGCGGGCGACGGTCTCCACGTCGTGCCCGTCCGTGGGCCCCAGATAGACAAAACCCATCTTCTCAAACATGGATCCCGGCAGAAAGGAGTTTTTGACGGCCGTCTTGAGATTGTGCAGGCAACGGTCCACCCGGCGCCCACCGGGCAGCGCGCCCATGGCCCTGTGATAGATCTCTTTGAGTCGAAAATACTGCGGCTTCAACCGGAGCCTGGACAGGTGCCGGGCCACGCCGCCGACATTTTGGGAGATCGACATGCCGTTGTCATTTAAGATGACGACCAGCGGTTCCTCGCTCTGCCCCGCGTCGTTGAGCGCCTCATAGGCAAGGCCGCCCGTCAAGGCGCCGTCGCCCAGCAGCGCCAACACGTCGTAGGTCTCTCCGCGCAACGTGCGCGCCCGGGCCATCCCAAGCGCGGCCGAGACCGAGGTGGAGGCGTGTCCGGTGGCAAACGCGTCGTGCGGACTCTCATCCGGCTTAGGGAATCCGGCGAGACAACCGTAGGAACGCAGACCGGCAAAGGCCGTCCTGCGATCCGTCAAAATCTTGTGCGTATAACACTGGTGCCCCACGTCGAAAACAATGCGGTCACGCCGTGTGTCATACACCCGATGCAGCGCCACCGTGAGTTCCACCGTCCCCAGATTGGAGGCCAGATGCCCCCCGGAATCAGCCACGTGGTAAAGCAAAAAGTCCCGTATCTCCTGGCAAAGCTGCGGCAAAAGCGCTTTGTCGAGCGCCCTCACGTCCTTGGGACTGTTGATTTTTCCCAGCAGGTTCATCCATGATTACCGCCCGTCGTTGGATTTGCGAAAGATTCGGAAAAAGAGATACAGCATCCGCCCAAGCATGTGCATGATCCTCGTACTCTGCCCCATGCCGACAGATTTGCCCACAGCTTTGCCGCCCACCGTGAGTGCGGCCACCAGACCGGACACGATGAACTGCGTAATCACAAGAGAAACGCCGAGATCCTCGACTACCAGCAGCGCGACCACTACGGAGGTAGTGCCGCTGATGATCCCGCAGATATCCCCCACGACGTCGCTGCAAAAATTGGAGACCTTGTCGGCGCGGCGAATCAGCCACAGCGCCTCCTGCGCGCCCCTCACCCGCCGGGAGGACATCGAGTGAAAAGGCTTTTCCGAAGCAGTCGCCACGGCCATGCCCACGATGTCGAACACGATATTTAAGAGGATAAAGAGCAGCAGCACCGGCACGGACACCGAGTAGCTCACATCTTCGAGCACCCGACCGGAGACAAACGACAGTGCCATGGAGATCACAAATGTCCACAGTACGATGGTGATCGCCCAACGGAGGTGATCCCGCCGGAGCAGACCGCGCCTGCGGCGGCGGCGCTGCGGCGTGAGGGGCGCCCGGCCCGGCTGTTTCTGTCTGCTCAAAACGCTGACCCTCCACAGACAAGGTGACGGCGCCCGCACGGGCCGTCTGGATATCGTCGCACACATCGTACACAAAGGCGCCTCTCACCGCTTCGTGCCGCATCCGGCAGAAATGCCGGATGCGAATCGCCCAATTGTTGAGGCAGCACGGGAAGTAAATCTTACGGCTTAGGTTCGGTTGGTTTTCCCAGCGGCGTACCCCCTGTCGCCAATCGGGCGGTTTCCCTTTGAACGCCGTTCCGCCGCGTTGCCGCCGGCGGGACCGAATTGCCACTGAGTCCGTACTGCAATCCCTCTCGTGCCCCCGAAAGACAGTCTAGGTGTTTTCCACCACAGGACGGTCGGCTCTTAGCCTCTTTTGCAGACATGGTTTCAGAGAGCCCGGCGCATACGCGCCGAAAGCGCCCCTCCTTGGCCCAGGAAGGTCCGTTCTACCCCTCATCCGCCGCTGTCCACGCAAGGCAGGCTACTCTGCACACAGCACAAAACAGCACCGCATTGCAGGTTTCACCCTGAGTCGTAGGCGGCTTTCGTCTCCTTCCGCCTCCCACAAGAACAGGTCTCCACGGCAACCGGGTGGTCGGCCACATGCCATTGCGGCCCGCCCGAAAGCCTTAACCCCCAGCACCCACCCCACACTGGGCGTATGCAGCAGGCACCAGGGACTTCATCGATATGCCCTTCAACGGATTTTTAGGCCCGTCTTGGGAACCGCCGGCTCTGACTAGAATACTGCGTCTCAACCATTGTGCGATTACTTATTGTACCACAGCACGGGGAAATAGGCAAGTGCGCATTCACCGGCCATTTGCGTCAAAAATCCTACAAAAATCCGCAAGAAAAAAGATTGACAACAAAAACTGCGGTCTGTTATGATGAATTATCTTTTGCGAAAGCCGTGAACAAAAGACATCTGAGAAGAAAGACTGACAGGAGGAAACAACATTGAAGAAGAGCAGAAACACACGCATCCTCTCCCTGGTGGCCACCCTGGCCGTACTGGCGACGCTCACCGCCGCACTGTTGGCGCCGGCCGCCGCCGCGGCCGAAGACAAGATCACCATTACGCTAAACGGAGCCGTCGTCATCCCCCGTGACGCCGACGGCAACGAAGTCCTCCCTCTCCTGCGCAGCGGCAGCACATACCTGCCGGTGCGCGGCGTCGCCGGTCTGCTGGGTCTGGCGGTCGACTGGGACGGCGAGACCCGGACCGTCTACCTGGGTGACAAACCCGATACGCCCGTCTCAGAGGCGCGTGAAGGCGGTTTGATCACCCTCTGCTTGCACGGCGCCGTCTCCGTGCCCCGCGACATCGACGGAAACGCCGTGGAGCCCTTTATTGAGGGCGGCTCCACCTTTTTGCCGGTACGCGGCATCTCGAGCCTGCTGGGCCTCTCGGTCGACTGGGACGGCGAAACCAGGACCGTCCTGCTCCTGAGCGCCTCGGCGCCGGCTCCCTCCGAGTTCGCCGCGGATACGGACAACAAAATCCCTTACGACACCGCTCTCACCATCGAAGGCGCCGCCGGTGTAGAGCGGGCCGCCGACCACAAGGACTCCCCCTATTTCCATGCGCTCGACTACTACCGTATGAAGTCCGGCGGCACCCTGACGCTGCTGGAAAATTTCAAGACACAGCAACAGACCACCGAGTGGACCTGCGGCACGTCGGCCGCTCTCATGGTTCTTGAGTATTACGGCCTGCGCGGCACGGAGAGCGACCAGTCGCTGGTGCGTCTGCGCGGCAAGGACCAGCCGGGGTACTCCTCGCTCACGCACATGCGGAACATTTTCGAGAGACTCGGTGGTTTTGCGTCGGACCATACATACAACTACGCAAACACCGACGACATCACCCAGGCGATGCTGCTGGATTTCCTGAAACGAGATATCCCCGTCATGGTCGAGTGGTGCGACTGGAACGGACACTGGCAGGTCATCATCGGCTACGACACCATGGGTACCGCGAACGAGGCTGACGATGTGCTGATCCTGGCCGATCCGTACGACACCTCCGACCACTGGCAGGACGGTTACATCACGATCAACGCCGAACGTTTCTTCTACACTTGGAGCAATACCTATCCTTTCGACGACGGCGGCAAAGACAAACTCTTCCTCGCCGTCTGGCCGGCAGACAGATGATCGGGCTCCACTTTCATCAAAAAGACTCTTGACCGCGGCGAGCAAATGTGGTATAGTAAAGTTTACCTGTAAAGGGTTCTTTTTTTGATGGGAAAATTTCGGAGCCGCCGGCAACGTGCGGCCTCCTCTCCGCTTACAGAAAGGATGTGTTTCTCATGCGCGTGAAAATCACCCTGTCGTGTACCGAGTGCAAGCAGCGCAACTACAACACGATGAAAAACAAGAAAAATGACCCGGATCGCCTGGAGATGAACAAGTACTGTCGTTTCTGCCGCAAACATACGCCGCACAAAGAATCCAAATAAGACCGCCGCGCCGCGCGGCATAGACGACGCCCGGGGCTCTCCCGCGGCTTCCAATCAAAACGGGTGGGTGAGAACATGTCTGAGACCGACAACAAAAATGGCGACCTCCACAGCGGCGCCGACAAAAAGCCCGAGGCAAAGAAAACTGCCAAAAAACGCGCGCCCAAGGGCCAGGGCCGTGTCGCGCTCTGGATGCGCGAGATGCGTTCCGAGCTGAAGAAGGTCGTCTGGCCCGCACCGAAGCAGGTGCTAAACAACTCGACCATCGTCATTGTATCCGTTATCCTGATCGGCGGCATCATCGCCGTGTATGACCTGTTGGCCAATCGCCTGCTCACCGCGGTGATCGGCCTCTTCCAGAGTTGATCTGCAATGTCTGAGAATGCAAAGTGGTTTGTGGTGCACACTTACTCCGGTTACGAGAACAAGGTGGCCGCCACGATTGAAAAAGCGGTGGAAAACCGCAAGCTCCACGACCTCATCTTAGCCGTCAGCGTCCCGACGCACGAGGTGACAGAGATCACTGACTCCAAGCGCAAGACCGTGGAGCGCAAGATCTTTCCCGGTTATGTTCTCGTCAAGATGGTCATGACGGACGAGAGCTGGCACGTTGTACGCAACACCCGCGGCGTGACCGGCTTTGTGGGCCCCGGTTCGAGGCCCGTACCGCTGACCGAGCAGGAAGTGGCCGCTCTCGGTGTGGAGAAACACGAAGTCGTCGTGGCCTATGCGGTGGGCGACAGCGTCAAAATCATCGATGGACCGCTGGAGAACTTCATCGGTCTTGTCGAGGAGATCGCGACGGACAAGAATCGCGTCCGTGTGGTTGTGTCCATGTTCGGCCGTGAAACGCCGGTGGAATTGGAGCTCGATCAGGTCGAGCCCATGGTCTCTTAACTTTTTTCTCGCGTGGGAGGGGCGCTCCGCCCCGTGGCACGGAACTACGCGCCCGGCAAAACAGCTTGGCGCCGCCGGCCGCACCACAACACGACAACAGGAGGAACAGATGAAATGGCACAAAAAGTAGTCGGCTTTATCAAGCTACAGATCCCCGCGGGCAAAGCGACGCCCGCGCCGCCCGTCGGCCCCGCTCTGGGCCAGCACGGCGTCAATATCATGGGCTTTACAAAGGAGTTCAACGAGCGTACAAAGAACGACATCGGCCTCATCATCCCGGTGGTCATCACGGTGTACGCGGATCGTTCCTTCTCTTTCATCACAAAGACGCCGCCCGCCCCCGTTCTCATCAAGAAGGCCTGTAAGATCGAGTCCGGCTCCGCCACACCTCACAAAGACAAAGTGGCGACGCTGTCCAAAGAGGACATGCGCAAGATCGCCGAGACCAAGATGCCAGACTTAAACGCGGCCAACATCGAATCGGCCATGCGCATGATCGCCGGTACGGCGCGTAGCATGGGCGTTTTGGTGGAAGAGTAAGGGGGGACGAGAGATGTTTCGCGGAAAGAAATACAAAGACAGTGCCAAACTGATCGAGCATATGAAGCTCTATGACGCCGAGGACGCGCTGACGCTGGCGATTCAGACCGCCAAAGCCAAATTTGACGAAACGTTGGAGATCCACGTGAAGCTCGGCGTCGACTCCCGCCATGCCGATCAGCAGGTGCGCGGCTCTATCGTTTTGCCGCACGGCACCGGTAAGGTCCGGCGTGTGCTTGTCTTTGCGAAAGGTGACAAAGCCAAGGAGGCGGAGGCCGCCGGCGCCGAATTTGTGGGCGCCGAGGAGCTGGTCGCTCGGATCACCGGCGAGAACTTCTTTGACTACGATGTCGTCGTGGCCACGCCCGACATGATGGGCGTCGTCGGCCGTCTGGGTAAGGTGCTCGGTCCAAAGGGCCTGATGCCGAACCCAAAGGCCGGCACCGTGACCATGGACGTGACCCGCGCCATCGGCGAGATCAAAGCCGGTAAAGTCGAATACCGTCTCGACAAAACCAACATCATCCACTGCCCTATCGGCAAAGTCTCCTTTGGGCAAGAGAAGCTAAGCGAGAACTTTCAGGCGCTTCTCGGCGCCATCATCCGTGCCCGTCCCGCCGCCGCAAAGGGGCAGTATATCCGCTCCTGCGTCGTGGCCTCCACCATGGGGCCGGGCATCAAAGTCAACGCCGCCAAAATGGCGTAACCAAAACCGCGTCAAAGGGCATTGGGAAACCAATGCCCTTTTTCATAATTCAACTGTTACGAAAGGTTTGTGGTGAGATGACGGCCCCCAAAACCGGCGTTTTGCTGGTCGACGACGACGCAATGATCACCGAGGCCGTTGCCTCGTTTTTCGAACACCACGGTTTTCGTGTCTTTACGGCAGGCAACGGACGGCAGGCGCTCACACTCTTCGACCGGGAGAACATCGCGCTCGTCCTGCTGGACCTCATGCTGCCGGATCTCTCCGGCGAGGATGTCTGCCGGGCCCTCCGGCGGCGCTCGCGCGTACCCATCATCATGCTGACGGCCAAGGCCGGTGAGGACCACGTGCTGGCGGGCCTCGGCCTCGGCGCGGACGACTACGTCACAAAGCCCTTCAGCCTCAAAGAGCTCCACGCGCGCGCGCAGGCCGTGCTGCGCCGGACACGCGGCGATCTGCTGCCGCTCACCGTGAAAAACTCCTTCGGCGGCGGCGACCTCGTTGTCGACTTTGAGAAAAATCTCGTTTTAAAAAAACAGGCGCCCGTCGCGCTGACGCCCAGTGAGATCAGACTTTTGTCGCTCTTCGTCCGCTGTCCCGGCCGGGTGTTCACGCGCGCGGAGCTCATCGAGAAGGCGCTGGGCGACGAATTCGACGGTTACGATCGGGCCATCGACAGCCACATCAAAAACCTGCGGCAAAAGATCGAGGACGACCCCAAGGCCCCGGTCTATGTACTGACTGTCCACGGCTTGGGCTACAAATTTGCCGGGGTGTGACGCACCCATCTTAATCAGGTTCGAGGTGAGGGATATGGGTCGGAGTCTGCAGGCACGGCTGTCTTTGACCATCGCACTGGCTGTACTGCTCACGGTGGCGCTGATCAGCTTACTGGCCAATCTGTTGATCAGCCGTCGGTTTGAAAATTACATCATGCGACAGCAGAGCGTCCGGACGGCGGATATTGTGGAAAACATCCTCCACCAGTTCAACGGCCTGACGTGGGACACGGAGGCCCTCCACGCGGCGGGCATGTACGCTTTGTATGACGGATATATCGTCAAAGTGTACGACAAAGAGGACCGGCTGGTCTGGGACGCGGAAAACCACGACATGACGCTGTGCCACCAGGTCATGGACGAGATCTCTCAGCGGATGGAAAAGCGCCGTCCAAGCGGCGGGCAGTTCGTCACGCGGGACTACCCGCTGCTGCACGACGGCCGCCCGGTGGGCAGGACCTCCATCGGTTACTACGGACCGTACTTTTTGAGCGAGAACGATTTCCAATTTTTGTCAGCTTTGAATGAGATTCTCGTCTCCGTCGGGCTTTTTGCCATGGCCGTGGCGTTTGTCATCGGCGGTCTTCTGGCCCGGCGCCTCGCGCGGCCCATCACCAAGACAGTCGATATCACCAAACAAATTGCCGAGGGCAACTACGCCATCCGCTTCGAGGAGCGGACCAAGACCCGGGAGCTGAGCGAACTGGTCGCCACCGTGAATCATCTCTCCGTCGCACTGCGGCGGCAGGAGACGCTGCGCAAACGGCTCACCGCCGATGTGGCCCACGAACTGCGCACGCCGCTCGCGGCGGTCGGCGCGCACCTGGAGGCCATGCTCGAAGGCGTGTGGGAACCCACCGCGGCGCGTTTGAGAAGCTGCCATGAAGAGATCCGCCGCCTCGGCACCCTGGTGCAGGACCTTGAGTGTCTGGCGCAGGTCGACAGCGACAACACGCATCTCGACCTTGCGCCGGTGAACTTGCTGGAGGCCGCTCGCTCGGCAAGCGAGAGCTTCTCGGCCGCGCTGCGGAACAAACAGCTGACGCTCACGGTGGAGGGCCCGGCCGTCGCCGTCCTCGCCGACCGCGACCGGCTCAGCCAGGTAACGACGAATCTGCTCTCAAACGCAGTAAAGTACACGCCCGAGCAGGGGCGCATCCGTCTCACGACGGCGGACCTCGGCACACAGGGCGCTCTCTCGGTGGAGGACACCGGCCCCGGCATCCCGGAGACCTCTCTCCCGCTGCTCTTCGAGCGGTTTTACCGGGCGGACCAATCCCGCGCGCGGGAGACGGGCGGTGCAGGCATCGGACTCGCGATCGTGAAGTCCATCGTAGAGGCTCATCAAGGGACTGTGACGGTGGAGAGCCGCCCCGGCGAGGGCAGTCGTTTCACTGTCACTCTGCCCAAGCCGGCGCTGTGAGGCAGTCCCACGTCTTGTCTTTGGCCGTGGGATATGATATGCTTTCGTCAGCGGGCAAAACAAACCAGGGGGACAAAAAAATGAGATATTTCAACATCGCCGGCCCCTGCAACCGGGAAAAACATTATATGATAGAGGCGTCTTCCCGTCTTCACGGCGTGGATCGACTGATTGACATGGAGCAGTATTTTGTCATCCACGCGGCGCGCCAGAGCGGGAAAACGACTTATCTCAGAGATCTGGAGCAGCGGCTCAGCACAAGCGGACGCTGTTACGCACTGTACTGCTCGTTGGAGACGGCGCAGGGCGTCACCGATCCGGGTCATGGGATACCGGTCGTTTTTGACTGCATAACGCTTGCCCTGCAACGCTCCACCATTCCCTTCGTATATGACGAGCGATATGAAAAAGAAAAGGCAACCCGGCCGTTGGTCGCGCTCAACATCTTTCTGACGGACTTGTGCAAAAGCCTGGACAAACCATTGGTGATTTTATTTGATGAGGTCGACTGCCTGAGCGGAGATGCGTTGATCTCGTTTCTGCGCCAATTGCGCATGGGCTATAACGAGCGTAGCACCAGCCCCTTTGTACGCTCGATAGCCCTTGTCGGGATGCGCAGCATCCGCGACTACAAAGCGAACATACGCCCGGAGAGTGAATCCCTTGGTTCCGCGAGCCCGTTTAATATTGTGACAGAGTCGCTGACATTGGAAAATTTTACTGAGCTCGAAATCAGCAGTCTCTATCGGCAGCACACCGATGAAACAGGGCAAATATTTGAAGAATCATCCGTTGCACTGATTTACCAACAGACCCGAGGACAGCCATGGCTCGTCAACGCCATTGCTCGTGAAGTGATTGTTGAAACGCTACAATCTGACTACACAAAACCGGTCACCGTCGATCTTGTCGAGGCCGCCATTCAGACAATCATCCTGCGCCGGGATACGCACATTGACAGCCTATTGGAGCGGCTAAAAGAGGCGCGTGTACGGAAGGTGATAGAACCGATCATCATGGGCGAGGACGTCTTAGATCGTCTTTCAGATGATTTTCAATATGTTCAGGACCTGGGACTCATCAGCGACGCAGGCGGGCGATTGGCGCCGGCCAACCCCATATACGCCGAGGTCATCGCCCGCACACTGACATACACCGCACAGCGGATTTTGACGGAAAACAACGACATATATCAAATGCCCTGCTATATACGTGACGGACGCATAGATATGGACGTTCTGATGCGCGACTTTCAGCGGTTTTGGCGAGAAAACAGCGACATTTGGACAAAACGGTTCGACTACGACGAGGCGGCGCCGCACTTGATCTTGATGGCGTTTTTACAGCGCGTGATCAACGGCGGCGGACAGATCATCCGCGAAATGGCGGCGGGCCGCGGACGCCTGGATTTGTGCGTCGTCTATGAGGGGGCAAAATATCCGCTGGAGCTCAAGCTGTGGCGCGGGGAAAAGAGCAGAACGCAGGGCATCGAACAGACGCTGCGATACATGGACACCTGCGGCACCACAGAGGGCTGGCTCGCCATTTTCAACCGCAGCGCGAGCGCGGCATGGGACGACAAAATTTATACAGAGAAAGAGATCGTCGACGGGAAAACGGTCACCATTGTGGGACTATAGCGGTTCCGGCGGCAGAAAAAAGCGGCGCACCAGCCCTGCAGCCGGTTTGACCCAGAAGGGCTCCAGCGCCCGGGCGACCCGGGCAAGTTGGGCCGCAATGGGGATGTTTTGCGGGCAGTGCGCCTCGCAGCGCCCGCAGCGCCGGCACAGAGACGCGTAACTCGGCGTCTTGGGGAGAACGCCGGCCGCGATGAGGTAGCGCGGAATCGCGCGGCTACGCCCCACGAAGGCGCTGTCGTTGTACCAGGCGAAACAGTGCGGGATATCCACGCCGGCGGGGCAGGGCATGCAGTAGCCGCAGCCGGTACAGAGCACCCGGAGACCCTCGTGCAAAACTGCCGCCGCCGACCGGCAGGCCGCGCGCTCCGGCTCGCTCATCCCGTGCGGACGCGCATCGGAGGCAACTTTGATGTTCTCCGCCGCCTGATCCCCGGTGCTCATGCCGGAGAGGACCGTCAGCACCTCGGGGTGGTCCCAAACCCAGCGCAGGCCCCACTCGGCGTCCGAACGCGTAGGTTCGAGCGCACGAAAAGCGCACGTCGCCGCCTTGGGCAGGCCGCCGGCCAGCCGGCCGCCGCGCAGTGGCTCCATCACAATGACCGGAAGCCCCCGCTCGTGGGCGTAGGTGAGCCCCGCCGTCCCGGCCTGATGGTGTTCGTCCAGATAGTTGTACTGAATCATGCAGAAATCCCAAGGGTACGCATCGACGAGCGCGCGAAACGACGGCAGCGCGCCGTGGAAGGAAAAACCGATGTTTCGAATGCGCCCGCACCGTTTCCCGGCCTCGATCCACGCCTCCAAACCGAGCGCCCGGAGCCGCTCGAAGGCGCCGATGTCGGTCAGCATATGCATCAAATAATAGTCGATGTAGTCCGTCCGCAGCCGCGCGCACTGCGCGTCAAAAAAACGGTCGAAGTCGGACGGCGACCGGGTGAGGAATGTGGGCAGCTTGGTGGCCAGCTTCACACGCGCCCGTGCGCCGCCCGAGAGGATCTCCCCCAGCGCCGCCTCACTGCCCTGATAAATATAGGCCGTATCGAAATAGTTGACCCCGCCCTCAATAGCGGCGTGCACCATCTCCGCGGTACGCGGCAGGTCAATCGACCGCCCTTTGTGCGGCAACCGCAGACAGCCAAAACCGAGTTGGGAGATCTGGTCCCCATTTTTTGGGTTTTCCCGGTATCTCATACTTCCTCCGCCTCCGCCCCGGCCGATCGGTCCGGCGCCGCCGGACTGCCGACCGCCGACAGGAACATGGAGACCACCATCAGCGCGGCGCCGGCCAAAAACGGAACCGTGAGCCGATCATAGCCGGTAAGGACGGAAAACAGCACCGCGAAGATCGACTCCGTACACAGCACGACCGCCACGGCGGCGGCGGGCAGCCGCGCCTGCACAAAGGTCTGTACAAAGGCGGAGAGCCCCGTCGGAAACACAGCCAAAAACAGGAGACCCGGCCACGCCTCGGCCCAGGGGACATCCGCCGCGAAGGGCCGCTCCCACACGAGGGAGACAAGCAGAGACAGCGCCGACGCCGTGAGCAGCTGGACGGCGGTAAAATTGACCGGGTGGACCGAGGGAGCGTACTTTCCCAGCAGTACAATCTGCACTGCAAAAGCCGCCGCGCAGACCACGCTCAGCAGGTCGCCTGCGTTTAGTGAAAAACGCTCAAAAAGCACGTTGGAGATCAGCAAAACGCCCGCAAAGCTCAGCGCCGCCGCAAACAGCGGCCGGGCGGTCCAGACACGCCGGACCGCCATCAGCAGCAGAGGCACAAAGATCACATAGAGTCCGGTGAAGAGCCCGTTCTTCGCCGGAGTGGTGATACCCGTTCCGATTGTTTGAAATACGTACGCCGCGAATGTGACGACCCCAAGCAGCGCGCCGTATTGAAGTTCGGCGCGCTGAAACCGGGCCTGCCCACCGAGCAGCCGGCACGGCCGCAGACCCAACAGGAGCGCGCCGCCGAGCAAAAAGCGCAGGCCCAGCAGGAGAAACAGCGGGAACCCCCCTGTGAGCAGCTCCTTGACGGTGATAAAGCTGTACCCGAAGACAACACAGACGAGCAGCAGCAGTGTGAGGTTGACGGCGCGCGCCGCGCTCTCACGCCTCATGTGAGCAGCGTGCCCAGAACCTTCGCCATCTCCTGCCGGGTGATGGACGACTTCGGGCGGAAATTGACGCCGTTGCCCACCATGATACCCTCGTAGAACACAGCAGCGATATAGGGCCGGTAGGCGGCGGCGGCGTATGTGAGATCCCCGACAGTGAAGGCTCCGGCCGCCTGGGCGTCCTGCGCCGCCTTTGTGTCGAGTCCATAGAGACGCGCGACGGCGGCGGCCACCTCCTCGCGGGTGGCGGCGTGTTGTGGCCGAAAGGCGCCGCCTGGCGCATCCAGCAGGCCCGTCTCCGCTGCGTAGAGGGCGGCATCCCGGTACCAGGCCCCCTCCGGCACGTCGCCGAGCGCAACGAAACTTCGCGTCAACGTCTCATCCAAGCGGGAGAGAATCATGGCCAGCTCCGCCCGCGTCACCGGAGCCAGCGGCCGAAAACGCCCCCCGGATCCGATCAAAAGGCCCGCCTCGTGGGCACTTAACACCGGGCTCCGCGCCCAGTCGGCGATCTGGCCCGCGTCGCTGTAGAGAGCGGCCAACGCCGCCCCGGTGTCCGGCGCCGCCGGATCTGTCTCCGGCACAGCCGGATCCTGTATGGAATCTTTGGCCGGCTCCTCGGCTAGGTCCCCGACGGCCGCGGTTACGACGGCTGGGCCAAGCTCCGCTGTCATCCGCGCCACAGGAGCGGGCGCGCACAAAAACACCACCGCGCCCAGCAGCGCGGCCCATCGGTACATCAATTTCAAACAGAATCCTCCTCTGACAATATGCTACCATCATATACGGCCAGATAGAAAAAGTCAATTCCCACGGCGTGTATCGCGGCCATGCCGCTTTGGTGTGGACCGTCAGGCAAACAGAAGAAAAGCCCGCTCTCCTATAGGAGAGCGGGCACCGACTGTCTTGATGGAGTCTCAGCGGGGTTCGGGCGGATCAGAGGATCCACTCGTCCACCGTGGCGACGAGTTTTCCGATCTCCGGCTTGGAGAGCTGCGCGTTTGCGCCCAGTTCCTCTCCCTTGAGCCGCATGGCTTCATCGATGAGGGACGAGAAGATGATGACCGGGATTTGGCTGAGCTCGCCATCCTCTTTGATGAGCTTCGTGAGCCTGTGACCGTCCATTTTTGGCATCTCGATGTCGGTGATTACACAGCTCACCTTCGAGCGGATGGCCCCGTCCTGGGTCTTCAACGCCTGCAGCGCGTCCCAGGCCTCCTGACCGTTGGCGAAGGCCATAACGTTCGAATAGCCCGCCGCGTCCAATGCCTCCAGCATCATCTTCTGCAGCAGCGTAGAGTCCTCGGCCATGATGATCGGCTGCTCGCTGCGCTCCCGCGGACCCAGGCGCTGGATCTCCGCCATCTGGATGCCGGACTGGGGGCTAATGTCAAACACAATCTTTTCAAAGTCGATGATGGTGATCAGTCGGTCATGGAACTTGGCGATGCCGGTGGCAAGCCCCTCCTGACCGCCATAGATCGTGCTGTCCGGCTTCTCGATCTCGTTCCACGAGATGCGGTGGATCCCCTCGACCGTGTGGACGTGGAAGGCCACGTTCATCTTGTTGAAGTTCGTGATGATGAACATGTCTCGCTCGAAGTCGTCGCGGTGCGACAGCCTCATGTAGGAGGCAAGGTCGATCACCGTGATGATCATATTGCGCGGTTTGAAGACGCCCTCCACGTCCGGGTGCGAATTCGGCATAGGTTTGACGGGCGCGTACTTCATGATCTCCGTAACCTTAGCCACATTGATGCCAAAGATGTTGCCAGCAATGGTGAATTCCATAATTTCCAGCTCATTGGTCCCGCTCTCAAGCAGGATCTCTGTACTGGTGGGAGCTGTCTGTGCCAAATCCCTCGCCTCCTCAGCGTTTCGTCTCGCCGGCAATGCGCCTCCACACCACTATATCTTGTGGTTTCCACAAGATATAGTGTGTCTAAACGCCGCCGCACGGGACACTTTCGGCGTCATATCACCCTTTATATCGGTAGATTGCCCGGCGTTCTTTAGCATATGAGACGAAAGAACAGGCCGCCATGACAGGGTTTTTCCCGTCCCGGCGGCCTGCCTGTTTGTGTTGCAGGCGTCTCCCCGGACTACGCGTGCTCCGCCGCCGCGCGCCCCGCAGCGATTTCTTCTTCAGAGATCGGAAATGCCCGCAGCAGCACATGCTCGAACTGCGAAAGCGCATAGTCGAGCTGTTCCCGCGTATGGGTGGCGGTATAGCTGGTGCGCAGGATCGCCTCGCCCACGGGGACGGCGGGCGACACCACCGGGTTCACATACACGCCGCGCTCCAGCAGCGCGCGCGTGATGCGGAAGGTGCGCTCGTCAAAATAGGTCAGAATCGGGATGATAGGCGCCACAGAGTCGCCGATGGGCAGCCCGAGCTGATCCAGCCCCCGGCGCATGTAGTCCGCGTTCTCATTGAGCCGGGCCACGCGCTCCGGCTCGGCTTTCAGGATCCGCAGCGCCTCGATCACGGCGCCCACATTGGCTGGCGGCATGGAGGCGCTAAAGATAAACGGCCGGGAGTGGTGCTTTAAATACTCGATGATCTTGGTCTCGCCGGCCACGAATCCGCCGAGACTGGCGAAGGACTTGCTAAACGTGCCCATGTACAGGTCGATCTCGTCCATAAGACCGAAGTGCTCGCCGCAGCCCCGCCCCGTTTTGCCCATGACGCCGACGCCGTGGGAATCGTCTACGAGGATGCGCGCGCCGTACTGTCGAGCCAGACGCACGATGTTCGGCAGGTCGGCGAGGTCGCCTTCCATCGAAAAGACACCGTCCACGACGATCAGTTTCCCCCTGTCCTCCGGGCAGCGGGCCAGCAAACTCTCAAGTTCCGCCATGTCGTTGTGACGGTACTTGAGCGTCTTGCCGAAACTCAGCCGCGCACCGTCCACCAGAGAGGCGTGATTCGTCCGGTCCATATAGAGGTTGTCGTGGTATGAGCAGATGCCGGCCAGAATACCGAGATTCGTCTGAAACCCGGTGGAAAAGCTGATGGCCGCCTCCTTGCCGAAAAATTCGGCGAGCTGACGCTCCATCTCGTTGTGGAGGGAGAGCGTCCCGTTGAGGTAGCGAGACCCGGAGCAACCGGACCCAAAGGTATCCAGCGCCGCCTGCGCGGCCGCGACGACCCTGTCGTCACTGGTGAGCCCCAAATAGTTGTTGGAACCGAGCATCACAGTGCGCCGGCCGTACATCATCACTTCGGCGTGCTGGCGCGATGTGATCTCATGGAAATAGGGATACAGCCCGGCGGCCTTTGTCTCCTCGGCGCGGGTGAAATCGAAACACTTTTGGAAAATATCCACTTCATCTTCCTCCTTGTCTGCCGCTGTGGGCACCGTCTGCACGAGGCCCTGTCGATCGCCGCGCGGCGGCGCGCTTCTTAGTACCTTGTTGCCGCGAAGCGGCAACAAAAAACAAGAATTTGGGTTGTGGGTTGCAGGTGCAACCCACGTTAGCCGGAACGACGCCCCACTTGTCTGACATGCATTTGGGCTCGTGTCTGGGTCATTATATCATTATTGCCCCCGCAAGGCAAGCAAACCTGCCAAAGCGCCAGCGCCCAGACGCCGCACGCGTGGCAGTTTATACAACCGAACCGGCCATCTCCAAAATATGCAACGCGTTTTTCTCATAGATCAGCGCCAGTTCCCGGTCGGACAGCCCCATCGCGTCTACGCGCCGTTTCTCTTCACCCGGATCCCACATTGGATAATCCGAGCCAAAGAGAATCCGCTCGGCGCCGTACAGCCGGATCAGTTCCGCGGCGCGCCGGAGCCCCAAAAACATGATAGAACTTGAGACGTCGAGGTAACAGGATCGTTTCCCCAAATATTCCCGCGCAAGATCAAACAGCGACCAACCTCCGAAGTGAGCGGCAATCACGGTGAGTTTGGGGAACAGATCCAGTACCTTCGCGAGGCGCGCCGGGTGGGAGTATTCATAGCGGTAATCCCCGCAGTGCAGGAGCAGCGGCAGCCGCCCCTGGAGCATGTCATAGATCTCGTACATGCCTTCGTCGTCAATGTAGAAAAGCTGCATATCAGGGTGCAGTTTGATCCCCCTGAGCCCGAGAGAGAGGATCCGGGCAATCTCGTCCTCCGGATGCTCCATGTCCTTATGAAGCGTACCGAAGCCGGCAAGCTGCGGATTGACTCGGCAGACCTCCGCCGTAAAATTGTTGATACTCTCCACCTGGGCCGGGACGCCCGCCACCGGCAGGACCACAAATCGATCCACTCCGCCCCGGCGTCCGCACGCCAGCAGGTCCTCAACCGTGCCCGCGCCCTGGACCGTGATGGAATAAAATTTAGCCACGCTGTCGACCGCCCTGCCGGCCACTTTGTCCGGATAGATATGCGCATGAAAATCAATGACCATACCGCCGCTTCCTTCCCCCTATCTCGCCGCATCCCGCGCAGAGCCCGGGGCAAGCTGAGGAATTATATCACACCGCCCGTCAAAAGTCGAACAAAAAGTTCGGCGGATTGGATTTTGAGCCTCTTACCGACGATGACAAGTCAACGCAAATCCCAAAATAATCCATATTCGCCGCTGTGGTCGGGTACTCCACGTCGTCGCCGGAACCGCAGACTTAAGGTGTGTTTGAAAAACAGGGGATTGTAAAAAAGTGCACAAAAAGGTAAAATACAGTCAACGAAATGGGCGAGGTGAAGGGAATGCGTCGTTATGAGTTGACGGACAGCGAATGG
>JAISCT010000002.1 GCA_031265355.1 Oscillospiraceae bacterium
GCTGTCACCGGCGTAACGGTCACGCCCGGTACGGCCAGCGTCACGAGAGGGACGACGCAGCAGTTCACCGCGTCCGTGGCCGCGGTGGGCGGCGCGGCGGAGACAGTGAACTGGCAGGTAGCGGGCAACGTCAGCACGGATACGACAATCAGCGCGGCCGGCCTTCTGACCGTGGCGGCCGGCGAAACGGCCGGTACGTTGCAGGTCACGGCGACGTCCACATTTGACAATACCAAACAGGGTAATGCCACCGTGACCGTCTTGTCCGGCGGCAGTTCTTACACCCCGAGTCCCAGTCCCAGCAATACGGGCAGTGTCGTCACCGAGGTGCCCGAGACGGAGACGCCGCTTGCGCAAGCCTTCTCGTTTATGGATGTGAGTGAAGACGATTGGTTCTACGGCGACGTGTACTATATGTGGGAAAACAGCCTGATGAACGGCACGTCGGCCACGCGGTTCAGCCCCGGCAGGACCCTGACGCGCGGCATGGCGGTCACCGTGCTGTACCGCACAGAGGGGGCGCCTGACACTTCTGAATTGGACAACCCCTTCCCTGATGTGTCCGTGGGTCAGTATTACACCGAGGCGGTGATATGGGCGGCGGACCATGAGATCGTACTCGGGTACACGGACGGTCAGTTCGGCCCAGACGACGACATCACGCGGGAGCAGATGGCGGCCATTCTCTACCGCTATGAACGCTACGCCCAAAAGGTACCGCCCGACACGCTTGAGGGCCGTGTGTTTGCCGACGAAAGCAGCATTGGCGACTACGCGAAGGAGGCCGTGGCCAAGTTGGTCACGCAGGGCATCGTCGCCGGCAAGCCAAACAACCGGTTTGACCCGCGTGGGAACGCGACGCGCGCCGAGTTTGCGGCTGTGCTGCACAGATTTATGGAAGCAGTGAAAGAAGATTGAGTGAGATGAGTCCCGCGTCATCCTCACTGAATCATAAGGTTTGACGGGGAGGGATGACTTCAAAATCAACGGCCGTACATAATACAAATCCGGAAGGAGGCGATACGTCCGCCATGGAGCCGATGCGGCAGATGGAAAGCCTGGGAATCCTTTGAGGATACTCACCGCGGTTTCATCGCCGCAAAAGAAGAGTAAACGTAGTATCATGAAGAAGAGTTTTGAACAAAAAAGGGAGGAAAATTTGATGAAGAAGATCCTGGCTTTTACCGTCGTGCTCACGCTTTTGCTCATGATGGTCCCTCTCAGCGCGTTTGCCGGAACCATCACCCCGGGTCCCACCCAGTATGACCCGGATCTATTTGCGAGAAACGTCGCCATCTCCCGCAGCAACGCCGCCGAAGGTATGGTTCTCATGGAGAACAACGGCGTTTTGCCCCTCGCGCCCGGCACGAGCGTGGCCGTCTTCGGCGTCTGCGCCAGAAACACCATCAAGGGCGGCGGCGGTTCCGGCGACGTCAACACGCTCGACGCCGACCTTAAGAAGATCGACGCCGGCCTGGCCGACGCCGGCCTGATCCTGGACGCAGAAGTAAAAAATTGGTATGACACCCGCGCCACCGGCAACCAATTGACCACGCAAACCGACGTCGCCATTCTGGACGGCCTTGTCGAATCCGCCGCCGAGCGCAGCGACATCGCCATCTACGTCATCGGCCGCACCTCCTCCGAGGGCAGCGACCGGACCATCAGCGGCAACAACCCCTACAACCTCACGGCCATTGAGATAGCGAACCTCAACCGCGTCTTTGCCTCCTTCGACAAGGTGGTCGTCATCTTAAACGAGGGCGCCGTGTCCGACGTGGGCTGGATCGACGAGTATCAGCCGGACGCGCTGCTGTTCGCCGGCCTGGGCGGCCACGCGGGCGGCAGCGCCGTGGGCGATGTCGTCACCGGCGTGAAGAACCCCTCCGGCAAGTTTGCCGACACCTGGCCCTACAGCGTCAACGACACCCCCGCCAGGAACAACTACTCCCAGGCCGGCGGTACCACCCAGGCTTTCTATCACGCGGCCATCTCCGGCAATGGGCTGAGCACAACCTGGGGGAACTACCCGGGCGTGGCTTACACCGAGGACATCTACGTGGGCTACCGCTACTATGAGACCTTTGACATCCCGGTGAAGTACGAGTTCGGCTACGGTCTCTCCTACACCACCTTTGCCCTGTCCGGCCTGTCGGCCGCGGTGGTGGGCGACGAGCTCGTCGCGACGGCGACCGTGACCAACACCGGCAGCCGCGCGGGCAAAGAGGTCGTGCAGGTATACATGAGAGCGCCGGACGGGACACTGGAAAAACCCGCCAAAGAGCTCAAGGGCTATGCCAAGACCGACGAGCTGAACCCCGGCCAGAGCCAGACCATCACCATCAAGACCCCGGTCTACTGGCTGACATCCTACAGCGAGGATCTGGAAGCTTGGATTCTCGACGCTGGCACCTATGACTTCTACATCGGCACTTCAGTCAAACAGGTGGAATCGGCCGGCTCCTGGACGCTGCCCGCGTTGCGCATCGTGGACCAGGTAGAGAGCCGGATCGCCCCCAAGAACGGCCGTGAAGACTTGGAATTCCCTGTGCTGTCCAAGTTCGACGACGAAGCGACCAGAGCCCAGACGCTGGCGAAATTCGTGTTTCCCACCGCCGTCAACCCGGGCACCGACCGTCCGGGCCACTTCCCCGGCGAGAAATCCTTCGTCAGCAACGAGGCGGACTTCCCGGAGGATTGGGGAACCCCCTTCAGCAACACCACGGAGGCGCTGGCCGTGAACCAGCCCGATTACAGGGAGCGCAGAATCGTGGGCTCCACACCGAAGACACTGCTTGACGTCTACAACGGTGCAATCACGATGGACGCGTTCGTGAGGCAGTTTTCCGCCGAGGACCTGTGTGCCCTGAGCCGGGGCGGCGGCACGGCAAACATCCTGCCCGGTTCGGCCGCGCACACCTTCGGCATCGACTTCTTCGGCGTGCCCCAGAGCTCGCAGCCCGACGGCCCAGCCGGCCTGAGGATCACCCTGAACGCCGCCGGCGGCGTGACGCAAAAAGCCACCATGTTCCCGCAGGGCACGCTGAACGCGCAGACCTGGAACACCGACCTGGTGTTTGACGCGGGTATGGCCGTGGGCTCCGAGATGGCACACTTCGGCGCCTCCACATGGCTGGCCCCCGGCATGAACATCCACCGCGACCCGCTGAACGGGCGCAACTTCGAGTACTATTCCGAAGACCCGTTCCTGTCCGGTACCATTGCGGCCGCCATGACCAGAGGCGTCCAGTCTCTGGGTGGCGTGGCGGTTACCTTGAAGCACTTCTTCGCCAACAACCAGGAGTGGTCCCGCACCAGCATAGACACCCTGATGACCGAGCGCGCGGCCAGGGAGATTTACCTCCGGAACTTCGAGTATGCCGTGAGGGAAGCCAACCCCCGGGCCATTATGACCAGCTACAACCATGTGAACGGCGAGCACCCGAACCAGGACCCCGACCTGATCAACGGTATCGTGCGCGGGGAGTGGGGCTTCAACGGCATCTTCATGTATGACTGGGGTGCCTACGGAGACGGATATCTGGACCAGCCGTCCGGCATCAACTGGATCATGGGCAGCGCCACCGGCGGCCGTCTCATCCAGCTGCAGAACTCGTGCTACTACCAGCGTGAGACAGCGGAAGAGCGCGTCAAAGAGGTTCTGACCGAACTCATGCATTTCAGATCCTTCACCGAGCCCAACGGACTGCCCGTGTATGAGTATCCGGTGGGGAATCTCCAAACGCAGAGCGTCAGCAAAACCGTAGTTGACACCGCGCAGACCGCCGGCATCGCCGCCGCGCAGACCTATGCCGGCGCCGGCGCGCTGGCCTACACCATCTCGCTGGACAACGTCGTCATTGGCACCAACCTGATCAGCGTCAACGCCCAATTTGATGCCGACAGACTGGAGTATGTCGGCAGCGAGATCGCGATTCCCGACGCGAGTTATCTGTACGAGAACTACAATCCGGCCACCGGAGAGTACAGGGCAATCGTCGCGCTGCTGCAAGTGGGTACTCTGTTCACGGCGCCCGTCAGCACGCCGATCTTGAAGTTAAGCTTTGTTGCCGCCGACGGCACGGACGACATCACCGGCGCGCTCACAGCGGTCTCTCTCTATGAGGTGCCGTCGCCCGACAGCACTGTTCAAGTCAACTGCAAGCTGGATCCCGCCAGCGCTGTCACCCGTTTTGCGCCCTATGACGCAGATGCGGACGGCGCGGTCACGCTGGCCGACATCTCTCTGATCATCTACAACTACTACTTGGTCGGAGAAGGCAATGCCAAGTGGGGCGCCGCGCAGAAGTATGATGCCAATGGCGATGGAATCATCGACCTGCTCGACATCATGATCATCTCCAGCTTCATCTAAGCAATCTAAACAACGACCGCTTCTTCATGCGTAGCGAAAAACTCCATGAAACCGCCGCCGCTGCCGCTGTGGCAGCGGCGGCGGTTTCCATATATGGAAAGAATTGGAAGATCAGAGACGCCCAATCGCTCCATAAAGAATCAGAGAAGGATACAATGAACATGAAAAAGATTTTTACCAAGTGTGTCGCCGTCCTAGTCGCCGTCATGACGGTCAGTCTGTTTTTGCCCGCGGCGAGCGCGGCCGCTCTTTCTTATTCGCTGGCGCCGGCCACCGTAAACCTGGGCGCCGATCAAAGCGGCGGCTTTCAAATCACTGTCCAGCCGGACGCGCCATTCGGCGGCGTTGATTTCTTGGTGTCCTTGCCGGCGGCGGTGGAAATCATCAGTGTTTCCTACAATGTCTCCGGAACGATCGGTTCCCCTGGCCCGAAGGGTGATGGTATCTATTTTGGCGTGACAAATCTTACGACGAATGCTTACACCGGCCCGCTGGTTTGTACGGTCAACATCAAGTACACCGGTACGGGCACGGCGCCGTCCGACATTGTCATTTCTGAGGTCAGGCTGTCCACCTATACCGGGAAAACCGGCGCGGACAGTGTTGAAACGCATATTGTTCCGCCCTCCGACGGCAATAAAGTCGCCGTGGTTCCCAATGCGGCCCCCTCTGGCGGCGATCCCGATGGCAGCAATCCCGGCGGTAGCAATCCCGGCGGCGGCAGTGGCAGTACAGGTGGCGCCGTCACCGAGACGCCCGAGACGGAGACGCCGCTTGCGCAGGCCTTCCCGTTTACGGATGTGAGTGAAGACGATTGGTTCTACGGCGACGTGTACGCTGTGTGGGAAAACAGCCTGATGAACGGCACGTCGGCCACGTTGTTCAGCCCCAGCAGAACACTGACGCGCGGCATGGTGGTCACCGTGCTGTACCGTACAGAGGGGGCGCCTGACATTTCTGAATTGGACAACCCCTTCCCCGATGTGTCCGCGGGCCAGTATTACACCGAGGCGGTGATATGGGCGGCGGACCATGAGATCGTACTCGGTTATACGGGCGGTCAGTTTGGCCCGGACGACGACATCACGCGGGAGCAGATGGCGGCCATTCTCTACCGTTATGAACGCTACGCCCAAAAGGTACCGCCCGACACGCTCGAGGGCCGTGTGTTTGCCGACGAAAGCAGCATTGGCGACTACGCGAAGGAGGCCGTGGCCAAGTTGGTCACACAGGGCATCATCGCCGGCAAGCCAAACAACCGGTTTGACCCGCGTGGGAACGCGACGCGCGCCGAGTTTGCGGCCGTGCTGCACCGATTTATGGAGGCTGTGAAAGAAGATTGAGTGAGAAGAAAACCAATACTTGATGATACGCCGACACCGTCTCTGCTTTCGCGCCCTATAATGCAGCAAAAACCCCATGAAACCGCCGCCGCTGTTACAGTGGCGGCGGTTTCTATTGAAAACTCCTAAAATGTCGAAAAGGATATTGACAAATAGTTTAATCAGTGTTATAATATTTGCCATAAATTCAGATATCACACCCAAAGAATTTGAGCGTCTCACATACCAAAGTGTTGACAAGATGAAGTCGGAGCGCATTGGCGGCGAGCTGACGTATACGGCGATATACTCGAAAGGAGAGACACAGTGAATCAATCAGAAATGACCCTATATGAAATGATATTTGCCCGTCGCAGTGTGAGGCAATACCGAAATGAGGCGTTTGATACGTCTGCTTTGGCAGAGATTGAAAACCACGCTAACTCCGCAAAACAACTCCCTGCACAAAGCGCGAGATTTGAAATTGTGGACAGCAGTCGGATAAAAGGCGGCGTCGCGCCGTACGCGATTTTGGCGTTTGCCGGCGCGGACGACTTGTCGCTTGTAAACATCGGCTACACACTTCAGGGTGTAGATTTGTGGCTTCAAGCAAATGGCCACGGCAGCGTCTGGTGCGGTATGGCGACGCCGAAAGAACAACGGTCAGACTACCGCATTTTAATCGGTTTCGGCAAAACGGACGTCCCACTACGCAAGTCCGAAAGCGAGTTCAAGCGAAAGAAAATCGCCGACATAAGCAATGCTGACAATCCAGTAAGCCGTGCCGCGAGACTTGCGCCGTCCGCCGTAAACTTTCAGCCGTGGATGCTGACGTTTGCGGATAACAAAGTCACGGTACAGGCGAATGTGCGCGGTGTTGGAAAGATACTCCCAGGTCGGCTGTACTTATTTGATTTTGGCATCGTATTAAAGCACATAGAACTTGCCTTGGAACAGGAAGGAAAAGCTGTGAAGTCCTTGTCTTTCGATGGGGAAGCGAAAGGGTTCACAGCGAAAATAATCTTCGGATAGGAGGACATGCAGACATCACATGAACTACACATTAATGCACAAAAATGTCGAGGTTGTAGACATTAGGATCGATGAATCGGCGGTCGCCATAACGAACATAGGCACAGTTCATAGTCCGGAACATATACCGCTCGGGGTCCAGTCGTTAAAAGGCGGTATTGACCGCGAGGAACTAAACGATTGGCTGAGGAGTCGTTCTATCCCCGCAAGCCGTTCCGGCATTCGGGAGTTGTATACCCGTTTGGGCAGGAGTTCAACCGAACATCTGATTCTCAAATGCCATGCCTTGAGTTTGTCCGATCATTACTGGGTTTGTCCCAAGAATTCAGGACTTCTTTGGGCGGAAATCAACTTTTTTCAGAACGATTTTTCAAAGGATGTTGGCGAAATACTTTTCGGACATGAACCCGCCGATAGAAACAAGATAAATTTGATGTCGCCCGACAATACATCGGTCGGTTGGTTGAAGAAAAGATGGATTATTGTCGACGGAAAACGCGCGCTTATTAAAGGCGGAAATGATCCTTGGAAGCAGGAACCATATAACGAGGTTATAGCAAGCGAGATTATGCGGCGGCTGGGCATTGTCCATGTCCCTTATTCGCTGATATTCGACGGCGGTGAGTCGCTCAGTTTGTGTGAAAATTTTCTTTCTGCAGACACAGAGTTTATTCCCGCGTGGAATGTATTTTATGCAAAAAAGATGAACGATATAGATTCCGATTTTTCGCACTTATTGCGTTGCTGTGACACACTTGGCATACCCAATACACGCACGGCAATTGATAAAATGTTGACGCTTGACTGTATCATTGCGAACGAGGATAGGCACTATAACAATTTTGGATTTATTCGCAACGCGGATACGCTGGAATGGCTTGGATTTGCGCCGATATTCGACTGCGGGACGTCCCTGTGGCACAATGTCCTCGACATAGGCGCTCAGAGAAAAAGTCAGCCGTTTCAAGAAACGCACGAAGAACAAATCAAGCTTGTTGCAGACCTGAGCTGGTTCAATATTGAAGCCTTAGAGGGCATTGAGCAAGAGATTTCCGCCATATTCTCTCAGTCTCCCCTGGTTGACGAAAATCGCAGCAATGCAATTTCGAAAGCGGTGCTTGACCGCGCAAAGATGCTCGAACAGTAAACCGCATTGAAACACCCCTATAAGGGTGGGTTTCTGCTGTCTGCAACCTGTTTGCCCGTGCGAACCGGATGTGAGAGAATCGGCGTCGTCTCCGGCCGCGCGCACGGGCAGTTTGACCCGTGGGCGTACGCCACGCGCGAGGAAACCGCGAAGATCCTGAGCGTCGTCATGGCGCATGTGAAAAACGCGTAACTTCAAAAACGCGTAACTTCACTCTTCTGATTTGACGGCTCATGACAGCGGGGGCTTTCTCTGTTTACCATGTAGGAACAGAGAAAGCCCCCGCTGTGTAATCTCTATACAGCCATTGTCTTCAACTTTCCGACAACTGCATTTTGAATGTGCAGACAACAACACTTTGGTTAACCTCAAAAATCGGCTCCGGCCTGCCGATTTTGCGGCACTCCATCTTAGCAATATCAATTCCTCGTCCATAACCTTGAACAAAACCAAAAACCTTAAATACGTCGGCAATATTGGGGTTGCGGTAATCTGCAATTCCTGATCTCCCGAAATTTTCGATTGTAACATTTCCATAGGGACCTCCGGGGCTGTTAATCACAACCCGGTCATTGAACCAGTAAACACGAACTGGGGCATTGGTTTTTTCATACGTTCTGTGCATAACGGCATTGTAGAGGATTTGCTGAATTGCCGGAATCGAATAGTCGCTTGTAAACTTGTGGCGCATGCCGGAAGTGACGTCTACCGCAGTGCGGTTGTGAGCCACCAGTTTGTAAGTGATTAACTCAATTAACTGTGACAGTCGCCCCTTAACCATGGCCTCATCAATCACTGGATCAGCGTGTTCCGTTCCATCAATCCGTAGGAATTGAATATACGCACCTGGAATAAACCGTCGTGGCTCTTTGCCTAAGGCTAAAATACCCACAAGTGTCGGCGTCGGATCGTCCGGAGAAACAATCATTCTGCATGATGAAAGCCGCTCCTCGTAGGAGCGGCCGTTCTCCGCCAGTACATCTTCAGCAAACGCCGACGGCAAATACTCATCTTCAAACACTGCACGGGAAAGGTCGCCAAGCTTTGCTTCATAGACCGGAGTCAAATCGTACGGCAGCATATTATGATGCCGCTTTTCAATCAGCACTCGCTCGTCCTGCTCACTTGCCAAAGCGCGGCGCGAACCAACTCTGATGTGAATTCGCCCGTCATATTTTACCGGCGGCATATCAGATGGCATAACCGTGATTACAGCCATATCTGCCCCATTTAGATGTCGTTTCTCGACCGACATAACCGGAATTGGAAGAATATTGCCATCCGTTTTCATATCACCGAGGTTTCGTAGGAGTGTGTCAGTTATTGGAAGATTAAATGGAGAACCATCATCATTGGCACCAACGAAGATAACTCCCGACTTCTTATGGTCAGGCAAATCATTTGCAAACGTGCAGATTGCTTGACGCACTTTAATCGGCACGTCGCCTTTCATAGAGCGTTTTCGTTCAACAAGTTCCGACTCTAAATCTCTAAGCATTTGTTCCAACTCTTGATCTGTATAAAGTGACATGGCTCCGCTCGTGACAATCGCCCCCTTCCAAGAAATATATTGTTATTATACAAGATTGAAATTGATTTGTCAATGGCGAAATCGAGCGGCGCTTGTGGAATAGAATGAAAAAGATCGACGCTATTTTCGTGCGCTCATGGGCAGTTTGACTCGTAGGCGTACGCCAAATCCTTGTTTTCCTTGTCTGGTTGTGCAGCCCTGCCGAGTGGCGTTTGGTGCCTCATTGACCGTCCGATGGAGGCCGATCTACTACATATAGTGTCGAGATACAAGATGTAGTAGATCAAAAGAATGAAAAAGCAATAAAAAACAGAACTTCTGTTGTATTGTAGACGACAGGAGTTCTATTTTTTGTTTGGGGCAAAGAGAGAATACAAATCCGGTATCGATTGTGGCAGAGGCGATTGCCGTGTTGTGGAACGCATAGAAACGTATACCTTTTGGAAAGCATCTAATGTGAAAATCCGAGGGCCTTCAATTTGCTAAAACATACAAAACATAAGCAAATAAAGTCTTGACTTTTATATTAATTTGTAATATAATAAAAAAAGTTTATAGGTTTCGAATTCACATTAGATGCTTTCCAAAAGGTATACCTTTTTACATTTTTCATTACATCGTTAGAATTTTTCATTACATCGTTAGAGTAGACATGCAGACATATTATAAATAAAAGCATATATGTTCGCTCTAAATCCACGTCATGATTGGGCAAGAACGATTGCATTGGTAAGAGGAGATTGCGTGTCACGGAGTTGTTTATGAATGGGGGTGGCGCCACAGAAAGACGTGTGGAAAGAGCGTGAAAACCGAGTAGACAGGCAACAAAAAAAGGATTGAACGAAAGTGAAAAGCCCCATGACTATGAAAATCAAGCTGGAAAGTGCACACAAGGAGGAAAAATTATGCAAACATCTTTCAGGCGGAAACTGGCTTTGGCGCTGTGTCTGGCGCTGGTGTTGACCCTTTTACCCACAGGCCTTGTGGCCTTCGCGGCCGATCCCCCGTATACAATCACGTTTGACACACAAGGCGGTTCGGATGTAGCGCCAGTGGTGACATCGGTAGATGGCACTGTAGCGGTCCCGACCGCGCCCACAAAAGATGGATACATCTTCGCCGGCTGGTACACCTCGGCCACGCCAGGGCGCGGGGCGGCGCCCAAGACCAGCGGCGGCGGCTTCTACGGACCGGTGATGTTTTCCGGGATCACTGACAACGTGACATTTTACGCACAGTGGATTCCGGCGAGCAACAATGTGAAAGAGATCGTGACAAAGGACAGCAATTATAAAAGTGGGCAGGAAGTTAAGCTGGGTTATTCCGCCTATTCCGGCGTCGAGCTGATTGATGTGAATGGAAACACAGTTAACGCTGGCGCGTATGTCCCGGACGGTTCCAATCCTATCTTCAAAGATCTGAACAAAGACGGGGACCTGGACGATTATGAGGATTGGCGGCTGACCACGGAAGAACGCGCAGCGGACCTGGCGGCGCAGCTCAAGGCCGATCCTGATGGTGTGCAGCAAATCGCGGGTCTCATGCTCTACAGCGCGCACCAGATGAACTGGACCAGTGAGGCGCCATCTCAGGATCAGATTACCTTCCTGGTGAATGACGACCTGAGGCACGTGCTGATCATGGGCTCCGCAGCGGCCGGGAAGATGGACATCCACGCGAAGTGGAACAACAATGTGCAGTCCATCGTTGAAGGACTTGGCTACGGCATTCCGGCCAACAACTCTTCCGACCCACGCCACGGTACGAGCAGTTCGTCCAATGTCGAATACTATTCCGCCAATGCGGGCGTATCGCAGTGGCCGTCGTCCCTGGGCATGGCCGCGACCTTTGACACTTCGTTAAACAAAACTTTTGGAAAAATTGCGTCGATCGAATACCGGGCGCTCGGCATCGCCACGGCACTCTCCCCGCAGATCGACATCGCGACGGATCCACGCTGGGGCCGGTTCAACGGTACCTTCGGCGAAGATCCAAAGCTGGCCTCCGCCATGTCGCGGGCCTACGTGGATGGCTTCCAGACCACATACAACAACACGGGCGGCTCTGTGGCCGACGTGTACGACGGTGTCGACAACGACGAGTCTTCGGGTGGCTGGGGCTACCAGAGCGTGAACGCGATGATGAAGCACTGGCCGGGCGGCGGCGCCGGCGAGGGCGGACGCGACGCGCATTACAACTATGGCAAGTACGCCGTGTTCCCCGGCGGGAACTGGAAAGCGCACCTGATCCCGTTTGTGGACGGTTCGCTCAGCCTGGAGGACGGCACAGAGATGGCCACGGCGGTGATGCCGTACTACACGATCTCATATCTGCAGGTGCCTGGCAGCGTGCCCAATTCATCGGACGGCGCGGCTGCCAAACTGAACATGGCCAACGCCTACAGCGACTATATGATCAACGGCGTGCTGCGGGATTCTTACGAGTTCGAGGGCGTCGTCTGCACCGACTGGAATGTGGTGGGTCCGGCCACCGAAGCCGGCGGCTTTATGTTCGACGGCGATCTGGCCGGCATGATCTGGGGCGTGGACGACCACTACCCGGACGCACAGGACATCGATCTGGACGGTAGTTACAGCAACATGGCCAAGCGGGCGCGACTGCTGCTGGACGCGGGCGTGGATCAGTTTGGCGGGCTCAACACGACAGCGCCGATCGTAAAGGCGTACGAGGACGCCGACACCAACGACAAGGCGAGTCTGCTGGAGCAGCTTGGGGATTCGGCTTACCGTCTGCTGAAGAACATCTTCCGCACGGGCCTGTTTGAAAACCCGTACCTGGACGCGGAAAAGACCGTGAATACCGTCGGAAACGACGCGTTTATGAAGGCCGGCTATACGGCGCAGCTTAAATCTATGGTGCTGCTGAAAAATCAGGACGACGTTCTTCCGCTGGCTAGGACGGCGAAGGTGTACGCCCCCGGCGCGGACGACAATACTGTAGCGTTGCTAAAGAGCTACTTTGGCGAGAGCAACGTCTCGGCAACGGATGCGACAGGCGCCACGGTGTCACTGGTATTCTTGGCCTCAGTGGCCTCGGGTGGCGGCAGCCGTGATATGGACGCCCATGTGAACAGTTACGCGCCGATCAACTTGGATTACAAGCCCTACACGGCTGCATTGGCACGGACCACCAGCGTCGCGGGCGAGCCGATCCGGAATGTGGACGGCACGGTGATCGGCATTGGGAACCGCTCATACAAGGGCAAGACAACGCAGCCGAGCAACACGGCGACGGGGCAGCTTGAGAGGCTCGCAGCGGCGGCGGCTAGCAACAAACCCGTCATTGTCGTGTACGACGTGTCGAACCCCTCTGTGTTGGAGAACATCGAACCCTCCGCCGACGCGATTTTGGTGAGTTTCCAATCACAGAAAGCGGCGGTACTCGACATCCTGACGGGTTCGACGACATACGGCAAGTCGGACGGTACGCCGGAGGCGATTCGTCCGACGGGTTTGCTGCCGATGCAGTTCCCGAAGGACATGAGCGAGGTGGAGCAGCAGTACGAGGACGTCCCGCGCGACATGGCTCCCTACAAGGACTCCGAAAACAACGAGTACGACTTCGGTTTCGGCCTCAGTTGGACGACGGACGCGACGCCCACCACCGTGCCGGTGAACGCGAGCATCAACCCGGGCTACACCGAATTTGTGACAAACAACCAAACCCCGATGACGGAGCCCCTGAACCAGGGCGACGGTAGCAGTGCCTACGCCATCGCGAACAGGAGACGGGTTACATTCGATTACGGCTACAAAGAAGCCGCGTCGGACAAAACCAACAGACAACTGATCAAAGT
The DNA here is from genome assembly GCA_031265355.1 of Oscillospiraceae bacterium. NCBI lineage: Bacteria > Bacillati > Bacillota > Clostridia > Eubacteriales > Oscillospiraceae > Oscillospiraceae bacterium. Next base: position 13,225 of record JAISCT010000002.1, read on the forward strand.
GGTGAACAGCGGTAGCGCAGTCGCGGCGGAGACGCCGGTGCGCACCGGGTATGTGTTCAGAGGCTGGAAGTTGTCTGACACCGACTACAATTTCACTACGCTTGTCACGGCCGACATTACGCTCATGGCGACGTGGGAAGAACTGCCGGTGATTGGCGGCGGATGGTTTGGCACCACCGTCACCCACTCGTGGATCAACGCGGCCAACGTGGCAGCCGAGACCGTTGAGTTTTGGTACACTACGGACGGTTCCGACCCGGCAAGAGGGGCCGGCAACAGCCGTAAGGGTGAGATCACGACATTCGGCTCCATGGTGCTAGCCATCATACCCGATGCGGTCGGCAGACTCCGGGCGATCGTGTACCATAGAACAAGCGAGGATGAGGAACCCGATACCTATGAGAGCAGCCTTGTGAGTGATGAGATCATCATCAATCCCGTCGCCCCGACGGCGCCGGGCAGCGGTATGTATCAGCCGACAGATCTGGAGAGTGGCATCGCGCTCACGACAACCCAGGCGGGAATCAGTATTTACTACACCGCGAACACCGTGGATTACGTAAACGGCGCGCCGGTTCAAAGCCAGGTGGATGCGATCCCGGCGCCTGCCGTAGGCGTCGCGGGCACCACGCAGTACACGGCGCCCGTCGCGGTCCCCGCCGCCGTAGATGAAAACACTGCGTTGGTGATCAAGGCGATTGCTTATCACTCGCCAGACATACAGAGCAATGCCGTCACGTTCTATTACGTCGAAGACAGTAATCTGCAAAAGCTGACGGAAAACAACATCGACACAGTCATAGGCCAGATGACGCTGGACGAGAAGATACTGCTTCTCGGCGGCCTCGGCATGAATCCTGCGAGCCTGACAAATCCGGGTGTGGCGGGCGGCACGCTGGCCATCCCGCGCCTCGGCATCCCGGCCATTGCCTTGTCCGACGGTCCGGCCGGCGTGCGCATGGGCAGAAACGCGACGGTGTGGATGTCACCCACGGGCCTTGCTTCCACGTGGAGTACAGGGGCCATGGAGGAAGTGGCGGCCAGAACGGCGGCGGAAGCCAAGCATTACGCAGTGGACATCATGCTGGCGCCGGCACTGAACATCCAGCGCAACCCGCTGGGCGGGCGCGATTTTGAATATTATTCCGAGGACCCGGTGGTGGCCGGTTCTGTGTCCGCCGCTTACACGAGGGCGTTGCAGAAGGCCGGTGTGGGTGTGTCTCTGAAGCATTACGCGGCCAACAATCAGGAGAACTCTCGCATGAGGGGCGACATGGTTGTATCCCAGCGGGCACTGAGGGAGATCTATCTGCGCGGCTTCGAGATTGCCGCCGCAGAGGCCCCATGGACATACATGGTCGCGTACAACAAGATAAACGGCGTCAATGCCAGCGCCAGCAAGTGGCTACTGACGGACGTGTTGCGCAACGACTGGGGATTCGACGGGTTGGTCATGTCCGACTGGGGTGCGGATTACGCACCGGTGGACTCCATCGAGGCTCAGATGGACTTGGCGGAGCCCAACCGCGATCAGACGAGAGTTTACGCTTGGGTCAACGAGGCGGACATTTCCGAAACGGAGAGAGACCGCCGCATTGCCCTGATCGAGCGCAGCGTGAAGAATATACTGAAGATTGTGGTCAAGACCCCGGCATTCAAGGGTGAATACGAAGGGGTGACCACCGCGGTGATCGACGCCCGTTCAGCCGGATTTAAAGATTCGGGTGTGTATGACGCATCCAAAGCGGTGAACCGGGCCACGGCGGCCGAAGGCATGGTGCTTCTGAAAAATGACGGCGGTGCACTGCCGCTGGCGTCTGGCACCAAACTCGCGCTGGTGACAAGCGGTGTCGCAAAAGACTCGTCTCTCGGTCTTGATGGCGGCGCCTTCGGTGGTGGTGGCATCGCAGCGGTGACAGATCTGGTTATTGAAGGAGGCGGTAGCGCACAGGTCACTTGGAGTACAGACTACGCGCCCACACTGAAAGAAGGCTTGGAGGAGGCCGCCGGCTTTGACGTTGTGAGTACCGAGGTGGACAGAGATGTTGCGGGTACGGCAACGGCCACGGCGGCTACAGCGGCCGCAGCGGCGGATGTCGGGGTCTTCGTCCTCTCCCGAACATCCTCGGAGGGCGCGGACAACGCCCAGTCCAGCTTTGATCTCTCGGCTACGGAGAGGGCGGTGTTCAATGCCTACGCGGATGCATTCAAGGCTGCCAGCAAGAAATTCATCGTGCTGATCAACGCTGGCGCCTCTGTGAACACGGCGGAGTTCAGAGCCAAGGCGGATGCGATTTTGGACGTGTGGCTGCCGGGCACGGAGGGTGCCAACGCTATCGCGGACATCCTCAGCGGAGCGGTCAGCCCGTCCGGTAAGCTGGCGCAGACATTCCCGATTACATACGAGGACAGCCCGTCCATCGCCATGGCTGCCGAGGGTCACCAGGGCAAAACCTGGGCCACGGATCCCGCCTACTACGACGAGGGCGTCTACGTCGGTTACCGCTACTTCGACACCTTCGGCAAAGAGGGCCGTGTGGCCTATCCGTTCGGGCATGGGCTCTCTTACACGACGTTCTCCTTTGACAATCTGACGTTGAGCAAGGCAAGGTTCGATCCGAGCAACCCGAACGACACCATCACGGCTTCGGTCAAGGTGACGAACACGGGAAGCCGACCAGGCCAAGAGGTGGCGCAGCTGTACCTTGGCGCCAGCACCTACCAGATGGAAAAACGCCCGATGAAGGAACTCAAGGCCTATGCGAAGACAGGCCTTCTGGCGCCCGGCGCGAGCGAGATTATGACATTTACGCTGAATCTCAGAGATTTGCAGTATTACAATGATAACGACGCGACGCCGACTACGCCCATTGCGGATGAAGAATATCTGGGAGCCGACAGGTGGACCGTTGCGGAAGGCACGACGTTCACGGTGACGGTGGGCGACACGTCCGACAACGCTGCGCTCGCGCAGAGCGGCGCCAAGGCACAGTTCACCTACGAGAAAGCGTCCAGTGTTACACCCGCTAACCCCGTTACGCCGCCGGTCTCCGGTCCGGGCGTGGCGCTGCCGGGTGACGACGGGTTGGGGCTGAAGTTCCCGGACGCCGCCGAGATCTCCGACTGGGCGCGGACCTATATCAAGGAACTGGTGGACGCCGGCATCTTGGCCGGCCGCGCCAACGGCACGCTGGACCCGAAGGGCATTATCACACGCGCCGAATTCACGAAGATGGCCGTGTTGGGCCTGGCGCTCAAAGCCGGCGAGGCGCCGAAGGCGTTTGCGGACGTGCATGAGGGCGACTGGTTCAAGGAATTCGTCGACATCGCATCCTCCACCGGCATCGTGCAGGGCGTGAGCGACACCGCCTTCGCGCCCGACCGCCGGATCACGCGTCAGGATCTGTGCACGATTGTGTACCGGGCTCTGCAGGCGCTGGAGGTAACCACCCCGGCGCCGACAGGGACTCCGTTTACCGATGAGGCGCAAGTCGCCGCGTACGCGCTGGATGCCGTGAAAGCGCTGAAAGAGATCGGCGTCGTCTCCGGCCGCGCGCACGGGCAGTTTGACCCGCGGGCGTACGCCACGCGCGAGGAGACCGCGAAGATCCTGAGCGGCGTCATCGCCCACATGAAAAACGCTTAACTTCATCTCCTGATTTGGTTGCACAGCCCCGCCGGCCGGGCGGCTGGTGCCCGGCCGGCCGGCGGGAGCGGCACCGCTACTGGGTGTATTCGTGAGGCCTTTGACACTTGAACTGTATCATCCGAGGAAAGGCATCCGGAAGCTGAGAAGCTCTCGGATGCCTTTCTTCTTGTGCGCCGCCGTCAAGTGATGGGAGACACCCAGGGGTCGTCGAACCCCTAATTGACAATCGGCTCCTCGCGTTTGACTTTTTCTGCGTAGTGGTGCATGTGCTCACGGCCCCACTCCCACATCGCGTCCACGATAGGAATAATCGACCAACCCAGGTCTGTGAGCAGGTACTCCACCTTCAGCTGCGGGGTCTGATAGGGCTTGCGGATGATCAGACCGTCTTGCTCCATCTCGCGCAGCTGCTTGGTCAGGATCCGATGGCTGATGTCCCTGAACAGGCGGCTCATCTGCCCAAATCGGAGCGGGCCCTCATGAGCCAGATGCCAGATCAGCACGATTTTCCATTTGCCGCTGATGAGTGACAAGGTGAGCTCCTTCTCGCAACTGAAATCGCCGTTTAGCAGACGACGGTTCAGCTCCTCCCGCAGTGTGATTGGCATGCTGCCAGCCTCCCTTTCCCACGGCTCATTTTACAAAGCAGCCGTTGAGCCGCGCGACTTTCGACCGCTCACCGGCACCTGTTATTGTATACCTTTTGGAAAACGCTCTACAGGCACCGGTATATTTAATATATTACAAATTATTTTAAAAGTCAATAACTTTTTTCATTAATTTTTGTATATTTCGACCATTGAAATGTAAAATATTTCCATAATTAACGCATTTCCAAAAGGTATACCTTTTGGAAATGCACGCTGCGAGCCGGATTTGCAAACACGAAACTGCTCCGGATGTGTAACCCGAAGCAGTCCCGCGCTGCGACGGCAGGCCGCGCCGCATAAAGATTCGTCCGCTACGACTTACCAGAAGGAAACGCGTTCCATCCGTCAAACGGAAGGGAACGCGTTTTCCTTTTTGGGGAGGGCGCCTCTGCGGGCGGTAGAACGTCGCCCGCAGAGGCGCCCAAGTGTAAGATTACTTGACGTACGTATCGCTCACTGTGAAGGTGTAGCCCGGGTACTGCGCGAACCCAACGCCCACAACCTCGATCGTATTTTGGCCGGTCACGGCGACGTCGTTGCCGCCCGCAATGATCAGTGTGTTCGTATTGGAATTCGCGCCCGACGTTGTGGTGCCGACGCTCACGGAGCACGGCACCCCGTTCACGTAGGCGGCGGCGTCCTCCGCCAGAACGATCGTGTTTGCCACGTTGCTGTTTTTCTTGGTATACCTGACGTTGATATTGCCGCCGCTCGCGGTTACGTCCTTGGACCAGTCAATTTGGCTGTACCCGTCGACTCTGAAGTATTCATACCCGAGGGCGTCGCCGCTTGCAGTCCGCGCCACGATCTTGTAGTACTCCTCGCGGGGCAGCGTGTACGCAGGAATTTGCAGGGGATGTGTGCCGAGACCGGCCACCTGGAACGAGATGAACGGCGCGGCGCGCTCATTGGCCCGGTCCCACACCTCGATGTTGATGGGCCCGTCTATGGCATCGTCGTCGTGTTTGGCTACAGTCAGGTTGACCGTCATGTCGAGATTGAAGTGATAGGGCGAGTACATGTTGCGGTTGTACGTGTTGGTGGAACCCGCGGCATTGCCGGGGTTGTTCGGAATCTTGAGATACAGCGGCTTCTTGACATTTACGGTGAGTTCGGCGTAGGGTCTGCTGGCCGGGTTCGCAATGTTTTCGTCCTTGGCCGTGGCCCGGAAGACGACCGAGCTGCCAGGCTCGTGTCCGCGCAGGGTGATGTAGTCGTAGGAGTGCCACCAGTTGTTTGTGGGGCTGGGGGCGGTGGCGGTCGCGCCGCTCTCCATCGTGACTTCATCCACATCTCCGCCAACTTTTGTCCAGAGAACTTTCTCAAATCCGTCGGCCGAGAACGGCTCATTGTACGCGAAGACTTCTCTTACGCTGTATTGTGCGTTGCCGGTTCTGGCGACACGGCCCGGGATGTCGATAGAACCCTGGTGGGAGATGACCACGTCGGTAACCGGAGACGTCCTGTCAGCTTCAAACGCTTGGCCCTGCACAGCCCACGCGGTGAAGAAAGGATCTCCCGTCGCGGTATTTCCTTCGTAGAGTTCCAATGTGATTTTGGTGCCTTCGGGGACCAACGTGTCAGCCTCGATGATCTCGTGGGCCATGATCTTTGAGACGTAGCTGTAGGTTTTGACGACTTCGCCGTTGTCGTTTCTTCTCAGCACGGCTGTGATGGGTTTCTCGAGCTTCGTCGTGTAGACTTCGGCCACCGGGCGGTACCTGTTGTCTACAAGATCTTCTCTGTAGAACTTGAGGAGAGCCGAGGCGTCCGGCGTCGCGTTCGTCGCCATGTCGAGTCCAAATGTGTGATAGTAGGACTCCACCCACTGATGGGTTTCGCCGGCGCTGATCGCCCTGTTCTGGAAATACTGGTTGCCCGCGGCCGGCCACGGCTCAAGGTAGGGACGCGCGGAGTTGTTCGAATCCCGCTCAAACGGTATGTTGTCGAACATCTGCCTGTAGTTCCAGATCCAATATTTGATGCCCGGAGTCGACTTCATGAGATCCTTTCCGGAGCGCATGACGCCTTCCAGGTTGCTCAGGTTGACGGAGCCCGACCAGTCCGCTTGGGGCAGCCGGTTCAGGTCATTCGCGAAGTTGGTAGAGTTGGAATGATTCACCATGTAACGCATGGTGTCGTACTTGTAGAAGTCCGCCCTGGTGACAGAGCCCGTGACGTTGCTGCGGCCGGCGTCTATGTTGTTGCCGAAAATCCTGTCCTTGACGGACTGAGGCAGCACGTCCGTGGCCTCGGCGGCCGTCAGATTTTGCGGGCCGTAGGGCATGACGTCCGTGGTCGACCTGTCGTTGGAGGGCTCACCTGTATTCACCGTGACCATCTGGTTGTAGCCCTGATGCTGCAGAAGCTGGACCGCGTCGATGTGCTTCATGCTTCCGTGGCCCCACTCGCTCACCGTGCCCGGCGCGTAGGTGTTGCAGGTGTAATATTCGTATGTCCTGGCTACCTGGGCCGGATTTTTTACCGAGATCGACATATCGACCACAGGGCTGTCCTCGGCGAGCTTGTATTCGATTGTGTACTCAAGACCCGTTCCGAAGGGCGTAAAATTGCTGCCGATGCTGGTGTTCGTCGATGACGGGACATATCCGCCGCTGCTGATCTGCACGTTTTGGTCATTCTTCAGGGTGCACACGACCGATTTGGTGCCGTCGGGATACTCTTTGACTTCGTAATCGAACCCGCTCGTCCATATCTGCCCGTGTTCGCAGCCGTCAAAGACGGGGAATGTGCCGCCCCAGACAAACAGCCATCCGAGCACGAATGTCCCGCCGCCGATCGTTTCGGGCGGATAGAGCGTATTCGAACCCTGGATGTTGTAGTTGGTGGCCGCGGGGTTGCTGTAGAACGTGTCATGCCCCGTGGGTTTGAAAACAAAATGCAGGAAACGCGCGGCCTGGGACGGCACGATGGTCGCCTTCACATATTTGTTTTCAAGCACAATGGAGGGATATGTGGATTGCACCACATATTTCATTTCTCCATCGCTGCCGGCGAGGCCCTCGGCGGTCGTGTTGTTTATGTTGATCGCGTGGCGCGTTCTGGAGTCGAATCCGCCGATTAGGGGATCTTTTTCTCCGTCGTACTGGAAGTACATCACATCGTTGTGGCCAAACTTTACAACGTCTTCCGTGGCCGTGACGCCCTTGTCCCAGCTCGGGTCGTAATCCTCCGCATAGGGGATCATTTCGGCGCTCTTGACAATGGCCACGTCGCCTATCACCGTGTTGCGCGGGCCGTTTGTCCTTTGATTGATGACGCCCACCGTACCGTTCGCAAGCCCCGGATTGGTTACGGTTTGGGTGCCCCAACTTCCTCTTGTTCCATAGCCCACCAGCGCGCCGGCTTTGATGGAGACCGTGGCGTCCGCGTCAAGGGTCACCGCCAACCTGTTGTTGTTGTTGACGACGATGGTGTGGCTGTCTTTGAAATAACCTATCACGACGTCGCCGGGGAAAGCGGATAAGAAGTCGCGGCCCCCCGCTTTGACGCCGTGGAAGGTCAAAATTTCTTTGAGGTCGTCCGTCGTCAGCACGGTGCCGCACATGCCTGTGGCGGTCTCAAAAAGCGCCTGATAATAATTTCTGTTCCCATCCGCGTCGGGCAGATCCGGGTCTATGACGTCATAGAGCTTGTTGGCCCAGGCGCCCACGTTGTTGGCCTGGTTCACCGTGCGGAACCGAGAGGCGTCCGCGATTCTGGTGTAGGCGAAAGGCCTGTCAAATGTGAGTTCGATTTCAAATTTGCCGCTCTCCGACTCGGTGAGTTCCGCTTTCAGCAATTTGAAATCACTCGCGGGTACCGCCGCCAGCGCCGGGATCGCGCCCGCCAGAGCAGATGTGCCGTTCTGACCGGCCGCGTTGATGAGTCCCTTGATATCGGCGTCGCTCCAGCTGTAGGTATATTCGGCGCCGCTCTGGATATCCCCGTTGTAATAGAGGATGAATTCACGGCCTTCGCCGACTGTACCGAGGGGATGATCCGCGTCGATGCGGTAAGAATATGAGGCCTGCAGGGTGGCACCGCCGCCAACGATGTTGTAGGTGCTGCCGAGGTTGCTGCCGCCGGCGTAAGCGCGGTTGAGCAGGCTGTCGGTGCCCGTCATATTTTGCCCGGCGTTGTTTTCACTCAGAACGATCCGTTGGTTGAACCTGACGTAGATGGCCCTGGTGTCCAAAATGTTGATTTCTTCCACGGCCAGGATCGGCGCGGCGGCATAACTGCCGGCGGCATAGACGACCGCCTCTTCGCTCATCGGGTTGTCGTTACAGTCTCTGACCCAGACGTCGCCGCTCTGTTCCTGCTGATCCTCTTCCCAATTGTGATACCAGGGGATGAATTCTCTGCTCTTGAAATCGAACTGGAGGGTTCCACCCTCATTTTTAAAGGTCGGTCCGCTGTACGCATCCAGAGTGCCTGTCGAACTGCCAAGCACCAATTCGAAGGATCTCTTGTCGTCGCGGATGTAAATCCGGCTGTCCGCGCCGACGTTCACTTGCTTGTTGTCGTGCAGGTACTCGCCGTCCAGTTTCAAGTAGTACGTCAGATAATTCGAACGGGCCAAGGCGTACTGCTCAAAATGTGTACCCACTTCATTGTTCAGGTACACGATAGCAACTCTCTCATTTTGAACCTGGACATCCACAATTTTGAACGCGTCGTCCGCTGCTGTCGCGGTGTCCACCAAAAGTGTGGGCGGGGCGAGGAGCGATACCATCGCCACGGCCAGCAGTAAACTGATGATTTTACTTTTCAGTTTCATCGGGTTTTGCTCCTTTCGCATTTTCCCATTTGTGGTTCAAGTGTCAGAAGTGCGTCTGCCGAAGGCCGAGCCGATTTTTTCGGCACTTGAACCATTTATTGTGTTTGTCATATCGAGCTGTTACACAGGAGCCTTTCCAGTCACGTCCGCCGGGAACACGGCGTTTACTCGGTCAGCGTGATGACGACCCTTGTCTGGTTGTTGCCGTTGGGGGCGCGCAAGTCCGCCGTCTCTATCTTCGGCAAAGCGGCGCCAATGTGCACCGGCGATCTGTAAGCGATGATGACATCCACGCTGCCAGCCCTGGCATGCGCCCACTGGCCGTCGGATTTTGCCGCCGCGTACGCCACGCCGCGCTTTGTCAGCTCATCCAGCTTCACATAGCGAAATGCGGTCACCGCGGGGTCCCCACTGACATGTCTGACGCCGTCGTAAGCGACGTCACTGTCGTCAATGATGATGCAGCGCGCCGAGGAAAGATCTTTGCACTGCGGCGCATGGCCGAGAATATCCCAGGCAAAAAGCTTGATGATATAATCCGGATGCGCGGCGGTATCATAGTCAAACCTCGAAATGGCGGACAACTCCGCCTCGGCTGTCACCGAATATAGCTTGTGATAGCTCAATTTGCCGTCTGGCTCGTACACCGCAAATATGAAACTGGCGCTGACACTGGCCGGCGTGAGGTTCTTCAGCGTGGCGGTGACGCCCGTCGAGTCCTTCACGGCCAGAATCTTCACGTCCGGCGCGATTTCCGCCTCTTGGCCCGCGTAGGTGACAGCCGCCGCCGTCACAGATAGAAGACCGATGAGCATGATGACGCATGACACCAAAGCCAACTTCTTCTTGAGAACAGAACTTGCTCTTTTCATACCGAACCCTCCTTGTCTTTTCTGGGGCATCTTTTGCTGTTTACGAAACCCGCTGTTCGTTGACGATACGGCCAACCTCCTCTTGCAAATAGATCTTACTTCTTTCGCGCCTTTCAGGCGAGGACGCCCTTTAAGATGAAAGATTTCTCCTGCGTGAGCTCTTTCAGCGTCACGCTGATGCCTTCCCGGCCCAGTCCGCTCATCTTCCAGCCGCCAAACGGTTGGTCCACGTTGCGGAAATTGCCGGACGCGTTGATGCACACACCGCCGCACGCCAGAGCGGAGGCGGTGTGGAAGGCCTTTTTGTTGTCGCGCGTCATCACGCCGCCCTGGAGGCCGAAACAGGTGGCGTTGGCGACGTCGATGGCTTCCTGCATCGTGTCGAACCCGATGACGGGCATCACGGGGCCAAAGACCTCCATGTCGCGCGCGATATCCATCTGCAGTGTCACGTCGTCCAACAAGGTGGGTTCGAAGTAGGAATTGTCGAAGACGTGCCCCCCGCAGACCAGTCTGGCGCCTTGGGCCACGGTGTGCCGCACTTGCGCCTCGACGCCCTGGGCGGCCCGCGCGCTGATCAGTGCGCCGAGGTCCGTGTTTTCGTCCAGCGGACTGCCGCGCCGGACCTTCTGCAGGCGTGCGCAGACGCTGTCCACAAAGGCTGCCCGCACCGAATTTTGTACGATGAAACGTTTGGGCGCGCAGCAGGTCTGTCCCGCGTTCTGTACGCGTCCGCGCACGGCCTCTTCTACGGCCAGGTCCATGTCCGCGTCCTCGTACACGATGAAGGGATCGTTGCCGCCCAGTTCCAAGAAGACGCGCTTTAAGGTGCCGGCTGCGGCTTTCGCCACAGAGAGACCCACCTCCGTACTGCCGGTCAGCGTGATCGCGTCGATGTGCGGGTGTTTCGACAGATGGTCCCCGATGAGCGCGCCCGAGCCGGTGACGCACTGCAGTACATCGCCCGGGACGCCGGCTTCAAGGCAGAGCTCGACAAGTGCTAAGATGATCAGCGGGTTGTCTGTAGCCGGCTTGACAATTACGGCGTTGCCGGCTGCCAGCGAAGAGGCCATCTTGTGGGAACAGAGCTCCGCGGGGTAGTTGAAGGGTGAGATGCAGGCTACGACGCCCAGCGGCTGGTGCATCGTGAAGATCAGGTCCTTCTCCGAACCGTACTGGTAATCCGGCATTGTCTTTCCGTAGAGATGGTTGGCCTGCTCCGCAAATCCCCGGAAGATCTGCGCCGAACAGCGGATCTCCGGCCGGGACTCGCGGATGATCTTGCCCATGTCCGAGGACAGCAGCGTCGCCAGTTCCTCCTGTCTCTCCTCAATGAGATCGGCACAGCGCTGCAAGATACGCGAACGCTCATATTGAGGCGTGGCGGCCCACCTGAGCTTTCCCTCCTGCGCGATGTCGATGGCTCTCTCGATGTCGGAGACAGTGGCCGCCGGGATGGTGTCCAGCGGGACTCCGGTGGCCGAATTTAAGACAACGTGGGTTTTTCCGTCACTGGCGTCTGCACGTTGCCCCCCAATAAACATTTTCACGTATCTTCCCTCGCAGTCAGCCTCGTTTGGTCCGGCGCGCGGTATCCAGACAGGGCTGGAAATTATTTCCTTCTCACTTCTTTCAGAATGCGGCGCCAAAAGGGGACATGTTTCCCCGCCCCCGGGGCGGGGAAACATGTGTCAAGAGCGTCGAGGCCCGAGGGGGCCCGAGGAGGACGGATCAATCAGAGATCGCTGCTTAGAAGTCGCTGTTCGGATTGTAGTACTGCGCCACGTTGTCGGAGGTGATGACGGCGGGCTCCGTGTTGATCAGCTTCGGGATGTTTTTGTCACCGTTTTGGTAACGGATGATGGTGTCCAGTGTGAGGTTGGCGACGCCCACCGGATCATTCAGGCCGGAGGCCCCGTACTGGCCGCTCTGCACAAGCGCCAGCGATTCCTTCTGCCCGTCGATGCCCACGACGACCACGTCGCTCCGGCCGGCGTTCTCCAGCGCGATGACGGCGCCGAGACCCATACTGTCATTTTCCGCTACGATGACGTTGATGTCCGGTGCGGCGGTGAGCATCGACTCGGCGGCGGCTAGGCCATCCTCCTGGTTCCAACCGCCCCAGCCCTGGGTCAAAAAGCGGAAGTTGGTCCGGTTGGAGGAGGCGAGCTGGGTTTCCACAATGCCTTTGACCACGCCGATGCGGCGGTCGACACCCAGCAAGTTACCCTCGTTGCCGCTCAACATACCGATGCGGATCTCCTCATTGCCGAATTTCCGCGCGAGCCATTCGCCCACCAGTGTTCCAATGGCAAAGTTGTTCGACTGGATCATCGAGACGTATTGTGCGCTGGGGTCGATGGAGTTGTCCATGATGAACACGGGGATGCCCTGCTCCATGACGCTGTTGGCGACGGCCACAGCGCCTTGGGCGTCCGCGGGGTTGATGACGATGGCGTTGCACCCCTGGGAGACGAGGTCCTCGATGTCGGCCTGCTGTTTGATCATATCGCCGTTTGCGTCAACGGAAACAACGTCGATGCCCTGTGCCTGGCAGGCGGCTTCAAAGGCCTTGCTCTGCGAAACAAAGTAGGGGGACCCCATCGTCTGCATTGACAGACCGATCTTCAGATCGCCGGAGATGGTCTGACCGCCGGATTGCTGGTCTCCGCCGTCGGGAGCCTGGGTGTCGCCGCAGCCGGTCAGCAGACCGAGCAGCATGACGGCGGCGAGTGCGAGTGCGAGCAGCGTGGTTTTCTTCATGATTAACCCTCCTAAAAATGTGTATGGTATGAGTGCGTGGCACTCCAATACCCGTGGGGGATGGGGGGATCGGCGCGCTGTGCGGGGGCGCCTACAGCGCGTCCTTCCGTTTGCCGCTTTGCAGCAGCGCGGCCAAAATGATGATGGCGCCCTTGATGATCTGTTGGGGATACGAAGGGATGTTCATCAGATTCATGATGTTCCCGATGAGACCCAAAATCAGCACGCCCATCAGGGTGTTGAGGGCGGTGCCGGAACCGCCGGTCAGGCTGGCGCCGCCAATGACGACGGCCGCGATGGCGTCGAGTTCCAACCCCTCGCCGAACTGAGCGGAGCCGACCGCGGCCCGGGAGGCACTGATCACGCCGCCGAGGGCGCAGAGACCGGCGGAGATGACGTAGACGGAGAATTTGTACGCGCCTACGCGGATGCCGGAGAGGCGCACGGCCGACTCATTGCTGCCCGTCGCTCGGATCAGGCGGCCAAAGGAGGTGTAGCGCAGCACGAGCATGACGACGGCGAAGACGGCAAGCGCCGCCCAGACAGGATAGGGAACGGCGAGAAAGGTTTGCTTCGCCTGTGTCTGCGGGAGGTTCAAAAAACTCCCTTTGCCGAACCGGATCAGCGGATTGGTCGGTTTCAGGTTGATGGGTTTGCCCTGAGAGATCATGAAGGCGAGGCCCCGGGCGACGGTCATGACGGCCAGCGTCACGACGAAGGGCGCCATGCGCCTAAACGATACGAAATAAGCCGCGCACGCGCCGAGCACCATGAGGAGCGCAATCGTCAGTACAATCGACAGCAGCACGGGCAGCCCCATTGTCGTGGTGAAGGTGGCCACAAGCACCGCGCCCAGCGCCACCATCGAGCCCACCGAGAGATCGATGCCTCCGGTCAGAATCACCATCAGCATCCCCATCGATACAATGGCCAGACCGGCGTTCTGCCGCAACAGGTTGAAGATGTTCATCGGCGTCAGGAACGAGGAGGAGAGCATAATGGAGACGCTGAGCAGCAGCACCAGCGTGATGACCGGAATCATTTTTCGTAGATGAAATTTGGATATGAGCGCCGCGCCGCCGCGTCTTTCGTTCGTATCGGATCCTTTTGCCTCTCTGTTCATCATTGCACCCCACCACCCACAGCCAGCCGTAAGATATTGGCTTCGCTCAGGTCTTCTTTTTTGAGCTGCTCCATCACGACGCCCTTCGCCATGACGAGCGCGCGATCGCACATGCCGATGATCTCCGGCATCTCGGAGGAGACAAACACAACGCCCAGCCCATGGGCGGCGAACTCGTTGATCAGCCGGTAGATCTCCGTCTTCGCGCCGACGTCCACGCCTCGGGTGGGTTCGTCCAGCAAAATGACGTCGCACTCCGTGTTGAACCACTTGGCCAGTACGACCTTCTGTTGGTTGCCGCCACTGAGGCTGTTGACGCTGTCGCGGACGTCGCCAGCCTTGACGGACAGCCGTCCGCAAAGATTTCTGGCGATGGCGTTTTCCTTCTGGAACAGGATCACCCCCAACGCGCCGAGAACCTTGCGGAGAGCGGCCATCGTCATGTTCTCACTGATCGGTTTGTCAATGACCAGCCCTTGGTCCTTCCGGTTTTCCGGCACCAGCGCAATGCCGTGCCGCACCCCCGTGTGCGGCGACCGGACATGGACGGCCTGTCCGCGCAGCCAGACCTGCCCGCTCTGCCGGCCGTCGCCCCCAAAGATGGCCCGCAGCACCTCTGTGCGCCCGCTGCCGACGAGGCCCGCGATGCCAAGTACCTCGCCCCGCCGCAGGGAAAACGACACGTCGGAGAATTTAGGCGGACCCGAGAGATTCTCCACACGGAGCACCTCCTCCCCCAGCGTCACATCGCGTTTGGGGAACATGGCACCGAGCCGCCCGCCGATCATGAGCTCGATGACGTCATCTGTCTGTGCGCCTTCCCGGGGCATCGAACCCGTGACCGTCCCGTCCCGCAGCGTAGTGATCGTGTCCGCGATCTGGAAGATCTCCTGCATGCGGTGGGAGATGTAAATGATGCAGACGCCCGCGCTCTTTAACTTCATCAGGGTTTCAAACAACTTGACGACTTCGTTGTCGCTGAGAACAGCCGTCGGCTCGTCGAGGATCAGAATCTTCGCGTGAAACGCCAGGGCCTTCGCGATCTCGACGATCTGTTGGGAGGCCACCGGCAGGTCCCCTGTGATCGCCTGGGGGCTGATGTGAAAGCCGAGACCGTCGATGATCTCCTTTGTCTTTTGGTTGATCTCCTTCCAGTTTACGAGGCCGAAGGAGTGCGAAAGTTTATCCAGGAAGATGTTTTCGGCCACCGTAATGTCGGGGGCCAGTTCAAATTCCTGATATACGATCCCGATGCCGAGCTCGCGGCCGCGTTTGGGCGTCGAGATGGCCACTTCTTTCCCGTCGATCCGGATGACGCCGGCGTCCTTCTGGTACGCACCGGCCAAAATCTTCATCAGCGTGGATTTTCCCGCTCCGTTTTCTCCGACCAGCGCGTGGATCTCCCCCGCCTTGGCCCGGAACGTGACGCCTTTGAGTGCGTGGATGCCCCCAAAACTCTTGACGACGTCCTCCATCTCAATTCTGTAGGTGTCCAACCCATCAGGCCTCCTCACACCAAATTCGCGCGATACAGTGGATGCGGGCACAAGGCGAGATTTGCCGCACCCGGATAGAGCTCATCAAAATAGCCAAACAATTTCACTACAAAATTATCTTATTACACATTTTTGAGAATGTAAAGTACGCACTTTTGTGTAACCGGACACACAGCTGTGAAGAGATAGTGATAACATTTGGTTACAGTAGCCAAAAATGAGGGAGGATGTCCGGAGTGGCGCTTGCGCACAGAAAATTTTAGGCACACCAAATCACCGCGCTCCGATTGTGTGAAAGCGCGGTAGTGGATGCGGCGATTTACCGCTGTACGCGTCCGGAGACGTCGCCGGCGGCCAGCCGCCGCACCTCCTCCGCCGAGACGCGATTGACGTCGCCCTGGATGGTATGTTTCAGGCAGGAGGCCGCCACGGCAAAGGCCAGCGCCTCGTCCGCCGGCCACCCGGCTCGACGCGCATGGATCAGCCCCGCGCAGAAGCTGTCGCCGCCGCCGACGCGGTCTACAATGTGCACGGTGTATTCGGGTGCGAAATGAGCCTGCCCGTTTTCCCAGACCATACCGGACCAAGTGTTGTCACTGGCGGACAGACTGCCGCGAAGCGTGATGGCCACCAAGCTGAAACCAAAACGGACGGCCAGCGTCTCCGCCACCTGACGGTAGCCGTCCCGTGTCAGACGCCCCGCCGCCACGTCGCTGCCCTCCGCTCGGATACCGAACACGCGCTCGGCATCCTCCTCGTTGGCGATGCAGACGTTCACATCGGCCATGAGTCGCCCCATCGTCTGCTCCGCCTGAGCGGATGTCCATAAATTTTTGCGGAAGTTTAAATCGCAGCTCACTGTGCAGCCGTGGCGCCGGGCGGCCCGGCACGCGGCGGCGCACAGATCGGCCGCCCGCGGGCTGAGCGCCGGCGTGATTCCCGTGAAATGGAACCAGTCGGCGTCTTGGAAGATAGCGTCGAAATCAAAGTCCTCCGCGCCGGCTTCCGCTAGGGCGGAGTGAGCGCGGTCGTACACCACTTTCGAGGGGCGCTGGGAGGCTCCCTTTTCGCAGTAATAAATCCCCACGCGCTCGCCGCCCCAGACGATGTGGGTGGTGTCCACGCCGAAAGACCGCAGGAAGTTGCGCGCGGCCAGCCCGATGTCGTGGGCGGGCAGGCGCGTCACAAAGACGGCGTCATCGCCGAAATTCGCCAGCGAGACGGCGACATTGGCCTCACCGCCGCCAAAAGTGGCCTCAAACTCCGGTTCTTGGAAAAAACGCAAACAATCCTTGGGTGCGAGGCGCAGCATAAGCTCACCCAGTGTGACAATTTTTGACATATAAAAACTCCCTTCTGACCCGGCTGGGTACGGCGGCGCACAGCGCCGCGGGATGCAAGAAGGTCGGCAGGCCCGGACCCGCCGGAGACAGCCGCGCTTCTGTGCAATATCCATTATAAGTACAGTGTGTACTGCCTGTAAAGTAGGCACAATTTTGTGACTGGTCACAGGAAGACGGGCGCAGGGAGGTATGTGGGGAGATGCGCGGGGGGAGACAACACAGGCCGCACCCCGAAGGGTGCGGCCTGTGTAAAGGTATGTCGCCCAGAGAGGCGCATTGAGATATAGGGGTTCAGGTGTCAGGTTTTATATGACTTCGTCCCGCAGCGCGTCAATGACGTTGACGTTTTTCATCTGGTTCACCGCGTATATCATGGTGACAAACACCACAAAAAACACGCTGAATACACTGATGGCAATGCCGCTCCATGGCAAGATAAAAGGAAGGGATACACCGATGGAAATAATCTTGTAAATCAGCCACGTCATGACTGCGGAGGCGGGGAGACCATACAGCAAAGCTTTGAGACCATAGAAGATACACTCAAAGTTCATCATCTTATCAAAGCTGCGATCGCCGAGTCCCATGGAGCGGAGCATGGCAAACTCGCGCCTGCGCAAGCGGATTCCGGTGGAGATGGTGTTGAACACATTGGCAATCGTGATGAGAGAGATTAAAATCACAAAACCATATGTGAAGATGTTGATGATCAGAATGGCATTTCGGTTTTGTGCCAGCCTTTCATCCACATTCAAAAGCGTGTATCCCGAGACACGGTCGTCCTCACTCACGATCGTTTCCATCTCATTCGCCGATTTCGTCGGATCATTTGACAAAAAGATCATGTGCAGCCCATTGCTGTCGGGCTCTTGCAGCCCATCCAGACTGCCTTTCAACGAATAGGGTGCGAAGGCGCAAAAGTCGAAGGACATGGAGGGGGGTACCTCTTTGGGCAGTTGATCCACGATTGTCAGGGTGACAGGGTATGGTGCGCGTGGTTCTCCGACAGAATGTTCGCCATGCACAATTTCTATGGATACGGCGTCGGCGTTAAAGAGGTTGGATGTCTCGTAGTGTTTGTTGGCTGGATTGTACGTTGTAAGACTTGCGACAGCCGGAAGTTTGGTCTGTCCGTCTGTATATTCCTCCGCGGGAAGCCCCAGGTCCCTCAGATAGCGCAAATAGACGGAATCCTCGATGAAAAAGATGGGAAGCGCGGAATCATATGATTCGTCCGTCGTATTGTCTTTCTGTTCAAAGAAGTGCACCGGAATTTTACAGTCATAAACAGCGTTGATATAATAGCTGCTGTCATACACCTCATTGACATGTTTCAAGTTTTCATACAGTCGCAGAAAATCCTCGGTTTTCACGCGGTAAGCGGACGGCAAAGAGGGGTCGAGAGAGAGATCGTATCCATAATCTGAGATTGTAATTTCACTGCTCTGTTTGAGGTATAATCCGAGTGCACTTGTGGAAATGAACAACACCACGCTGACGAAAAGCGAGATGACGGTGCTGCGATAGCGTTTTTTGTTCCGCTTGAGATTTTTGAACGCAAGCGTTCCTTCCAATCCAAACAAAAGACCGATTATTGCGGGGGTTTTCACAGATTTAGCATTGATTTTTACATTATTTGTCTGTCGGATTGTCTCGATGGCGGATTGCTTCACAGCTCTTTTGGCCGGGATATAGGCGGAAAGCAGGATGGTGACAATGCCCAGCGCCGCCGCTGTTACAAGGGCGGGGACGGACAAAGAGAGGGAGAAGGAAGTGGTACTACGGCTGATGCTTTTGAAAATACCGCCGATAAACCGGAGTGTGAGGCCGATGCCGCCTACACCTGCGAGGAGCCCAATAGGAATGCCGATGCTCCCGATACAAATGCCTTCAAACAGCACGGACTTTCGCAGCTGTTTTTTGGTCGCGCCCACAGAAGAAAGCACACCGAATTGGCGCGAGCGCTCACTGACTGAGATGGCAAATGAATTGTAAATCAGTAGAATGGAGCCCGCCATAATCATGACAATTAAAAAGCCGGCGAAAGAATACAGAACTCTGTTGAAATTGTCGCTGTTTGAAATGCCCATAAGCCGCAGCAACATCTGATTCAATTCATAGTTGCGGCCATCCGCCGTCTTTTCGGCAAAGTCATATACTTGGCCGGGCCTTTTGAGCGCGGTAAAGACGGTGAAACTGTCGGATTCGGCCACGGAGGCGGAGTCCATTTTTGTGATCGCCGTATAGCCGGGCGCGGGGTATGCCTCAAAACCCGGCCTTTCATAAATGCCGACGACGGTGTACGTTTTGGTCGTTTCGGGCAGAAAGATTTCCGCTGTGGCGTCTTCCGCTTCACCACTCTGAAACGGATGCTGCTGGCCGAGTTTTTTGTCGCCGAGCAGGCGATTTCCCACCGACAGCGTCACTTTATCGCCGATCTTGTAGCTGACGCCGCCGTTTGTTTCAACGTGTTTAGGAATCAAGATCTCGCCGCTGTTTCGCGGACGCTGCCCGGCCTTGATGTGGATCGGGAGCGCGCTGAAGGCCGTGTCGTCTACCCCCGAGAGGAAGAGATAAGGCTTGAGCGGATTTTGACCGCCCGGGAGCAGAGCGTATCCCACATTCTGCGCGACCGCGGCGGTTTTAACCCTGCTGTCTGTGGTTATTTTCTGCGAGAAAGCAAAGTCTACGTCTGTGAATTTGATGTGCCAGTCTCCGCTTTGCACAATTTTTTCTTGAATCAAATAGTTTTGCAAAGAGGAGATGAACGTCGTTACCCCCGCAATCATGGTGACGGACAGGATGACGCCGACAATCGTGACAACCGTCCGCGTACGGTTCTTTTTTAGACTTTGTAAGGTGATTTTGTTAAAAATATTCATGACCGTATCCTCTCATCCCGCACAATTTTGCCGTCTGAAATGCCGATGATGCGGTCGGCCTGCAAGGCGATGTTTTCATCGTGCGTGACGATGATCAGAGTTTGATTGTATTTTTGATTGCTAAGTTTTAGCAAATTGATGATTTCCTGCCTATTTTGACTGTCTAAATTTCCAGTGGGTTCGTCGGCCAACATGACCATGGGGGCGTTCATCAGTGCCCGGCCAATGGACACGCGCTGTTGTTGGCCGCCCGAGAGCTGATTTGGGAGATGTGTGCGGCGCTCGGACAAACTGAGCAGTCGCAAAAGCTCGTTTAGCCGCTCCTGATTGACTTCACGCTGGTCCATCAGTACGGGCAATGTGATGTTTTCCACCACGTTCAAGGTTGGAATAAGATTGTAAAACTGATAGATGAGCCCCACCTGTCGCCTGCGGAATATAGCCAGTTTCTCGCTGTTCTGGGCGTATATATCCTGGCCGTCAAGGTACACCTTGCCGCTGGTCGGTACGTCCACGCCGCCAATGATGTGCAGCAGGGTGGATTTTCCAGATCCGCTCGACCCGATGATCGCCGCAAATTCCCCTTTTTCCACCGTGAGCGAAACATGGTCGAGCGCTGCGACTTGATTTTCGCCATTGCCGTAGATCTTGCACAAATTTTCAATCTTCAAAAGTTCCATAGAGATACCCCGCCTTTCTGAATCCGGGCGCCTTCATCGCATCTGCCGAAAGAGTCCGGCGCCGCGCCGGGCGAGTGGTGTGAGAGGCGCCCATGCAAGTACTATACCACTGTCAAATGACACGGCGGTGACTTTCAGATGACACATCCGTCACTTTGGGAAACCGTATGGCAAACACCGCGCCGCCCCGCGGGTGGTTTTTGGCGGCGATCGTCCCATCCTGCCGTGTGATGATCATTTTGCACAGGGCCAATCCAATCCCATACCCCATTGTATTTGTACTTTTTCCGCGATAAAATCGGTCAAATAAGCGCGGTAGATCCTCTTTTTCAAACCCTGCACCGCTGTCGCGAATAACAAGTTCGGTAAATAGGGTGTTGTCTGCACAAGTGATCTCGATCTTGCCGTTTTCGCCCGCACTTTCCATACAATTTTTCAAGATATTTTGCACGGCCTCGGAGAGCCAGCCCCGGTCGCCCTGTATCGTGGCGTCTTCCGGCACATCCGTTTGCAAATCGATGCCGCGCAGTTCCATGGGAATGGCCAACGGGCGCAGCGCGGATTGGACCAGTTCGGCCACGCGGATGGGCTCGCGTTGAAACATCACCACGCCCGCGTCCAGGCGGGAGAGTTTGAGCAGGGAGGTGATCAGCCAGTCCATGCGCACAAGCAGTTCCTCCGCTTCGCGGACAAAGGTCTGCCGTTCTTTTTCGTCGTCGGCTTTTGCCAAAAAAGACAAGACAAGGTTCACGGAGGTGAGCGGGGTTCGCAGTTGGTGGGCAATATCGGTCAAAGAATCGGCGAGGTATTGTTTGTCCCGGGTCAGCGCCTCGTTCTGCTCTCGAATGCGCAAAGTCATTTTGGTGATTTCACTGTATAAGACGGCGAGTTCGCCCTCGTCAAAATCGCCGAGCGCCAAGCGGTCCGCGTTGTGAAGCACGAGGTCGATCTGCTGGGAAATCCGCGCAAGGCTGCGGTACCGCGCGCGGGTGAAGACAAAAAAAACGACTCCGAAGACGACGGCGTTCGTCATAACAAGAACACCGGCCGCTGTGTGGAGGATGAAGCCAGCTGTGACCCCGGCGGCGGCCAGCACAAGGAACAGAGCGGCAAACTGACGAAACTCTTTATTCCGAAACATGCCGGCCTCCCAACTTGTAGCCAACGCCGCGAACGGTCAGGATGATCTGCGGATTTGCGGGGTCGTCCTCAATTTTCTCGCGAAGATGTTTGACGTATACGGTCAGTGTGTTGTCATTGACAAATTCTCCGGCCGCGTCCCAGAGTTCGTCCAACAGCTGATTGCGGGTAATGATGTTGCCCTGATTGCTCAAAAACACCAGCAGAAGACGGTATTCCAAGGCGGAAAGAAAGATCTCTTTGCTGTGTTTTTTTACAAGACCGCTTGCCGTATCGACGTGGAGGGCGTCGATTTCAAAGGTGGCCTTAGCGCGTCCGCTCTTTCGCAGGGCAGTGCCGATTCTGGCGATCAATTCCCGTGGGCGAAAGGGTTTGGTGATGTAGTCGTCCGCACCTATGTTTAACCCGGTGACGACGCTCGCCTCATCGCCGGAAGCAGTCAGAAAGATCACCGGAATATCCTGCTGTTCTTTGATTGCCGTACACACCGCAAAGCCGTTGCCGTCGGGCAGGGACACGTCAATCAGCGCCAGGTCAAATTGGCCGCTGCCCAGCGCGGCCAGGGCCTCTTGCTGCGTGACCGTATGGGTGACGGTAAAATCCTCGGAGCGGAGCAGTCGAATGAGATTTTTGGCGATTGCCCTGTCGTCCTCAACCAGAAATATGCGTGGCATCGGTTGGCCCCCCTGTCAGTTTCTCTTCTTATGATGCCTCAAATTATACCGTAAAATCCTGAGATTGACAAGCGGGCGTCAAAGAGGGTTGGAACCCTTCTGTGGGTTCCAACCCTCGGTAAGGTTTTGATGTGCCTTCGTCAAAGCAGCGGGGGATGCTTATCGTGGGGGGCTCCCGGTTTCCAGGCCGCGAGTATGAGGCCGATGCCGAGCAGCAGAAGGCCGATGAAGAGGAAGGCGTCCACACCGCCGCCGCCGGTGAAGGGCATGGGCGCGTCGAGAGGCGGGTATTCGTCGAAGACCCAGTCCTCCAGTTCTTCATCCCAGTGCCACTCGCCCAGCGGGACGCCTTCTCCGTCGTATTCCACATACGCGTCGTCCACTTGGACCAATGTGTTGCTGGGTATGGTCGGAATCGGTTCCGGCGCGGCCGAGAGTTCATCCGGCGGCGCCGGTTCCACGGCTCTGCCTTCGAGGCCGGTCTCCTCGGGCGGCGCGGGTGGTTCCTCGGTTCTGTCGGGGCCGTTGCCCGCGTCGTCCGGCGGTGGCGGCGTTGACGTTGGCGTTGGAGAAGGAGAGGGCGCTGGACTTGTGCGCGGAGACGTGCCGCCGCTACTGCTGCTGCCGGTCGGAGTGGGCTCAGGACTCGAAGTGGGAGTGGGCTCGGGACTCGAAGTGGGAGTGGGCTCGGGGCTCGAAGTGGGAGTGGGCTCGGGGCTTGCAGTGGGAGTAGGCTCAGGGCTCGAAGTGGGAGTGGGCTCAGGAGTGAGAGTAGGTTCGGGACTTTGAGTGGGCGTTGATTCAGGGGGTGGAGTTGAACCATGAGTGCGTTTCACGGTGTTGACAAAAGAAGTCCCATTTGTGAGACCGTCCGTCGTGCTTGTCCCCCAATGTACGCCTGCGGCGACGGAGTCGGGCTCGGTATAAAGAGGCGCCTGCTCCTCTGTGAGCACCTCGG
Organism: Oscillospiraceae bacterium; assembly: GCA_031265355.1. Classification (NCBI taxonomy): domain Bacteria; kingdom Bacillati; phylum Bacillota; class Clostridia; order Eubacteriales; family Oscillospiraceae; species Oscillospiraceae bacterium. Next base: position 36,238 of record JAISCT010000002.1, read on the forward strand.
TGATGGTGTATGTGTGCCCGGAAGGGATGTCGGTAAACGTCACGGCGCCCGCCTTATCGGAGATCTCCTCTACAAACCAAGCGTCCGCGTGGTTGCAGCCGGGCTCCTCGCAATCTTCACTGTGTGTGAGACTGAAAACGAACCCCGCGGGGGACGCCGCGTCGTCTTCGGAACCGGAGATGATTTTTGTAAAAGTGAGATCAGCCGCGTACCCTTTGGTGGAAGGGACTTCGAAATAGCCGTATTGAAAATTGACGTTGTCAATGTTTGAGCTGAAGGGTTTGTAAAAGAGATAAGAGGAAGTCAAGTCCGTACCTTCTTGCGTCACATCGAAAGATGTTTCCTGTACAAAACCCACCGCCAAAGTGTCGAGGGTCACGCGGAATGTTCTGCTGTAAGAGTAGTAAGTTGTTCCGCCGTCCGGGGTATCGTTGATCCCCTCAGGAGGGGCAGGCGTGGGCGTTGGAATGGGTTCTGACAAAAGATCCCAATTGATTTTATTGTCTTTGTATTCGATGATTGCGCTGTGCGGACCGTCTGTGTCTGTAAAACAGACGAATTGATACGGTGTGCACAACGGGAACGAGGCGCTCCACGGTTCGGAAGACGTCGTAACGGTGTCGCTAAAATGCTCGAAGACCAATTTGAGCGCGTCCGCGTCATTTGCCTGTTTGAGATGCGCATCGGTGACAAATTTTTTGAGTACCTCTGTACTTGAGTCGTAAGCAACGGCCATATTGGTGGCGCCGTGCGTGCTTTCAATGGCTGCGCCGATGATTTGGACTTCGGTGTTGCCGCTTGTGTAATTTGTGCCGGGGATTGTGGGATTTGCGGCCAGTGAACCATAGTCGATCCATTCCGTGCTGGAGCTATAGTCTAGTGGAGATGTGTGATTACCATTACTCCTGCCAAACTTTGCGGTTGGCAGACCGTCTGTAAAGACAATATTATAGATGTTTTTGTCGCCGCTGTGAGCGGAAAAAGAGATCTCGGTCGGCAGGTTGCCCAGTAAGTTATGGCTGAGAAGCAAAGCACCGGAGAGGTTTGTATAACCGCCGTCATTACGCGGGAAAGAGCCTCCAACTCCAGAAGGAAGCGCAAAAGCGGTGTTAACCCCTGTAAGAGCACCTAAAACTGTCGTCCTATTTGTTTCATCGCTTACATCTGTCCAATCGACGATTCTGTATGCATATTGGCCAAATATGACGATGGCCAGGTACCTGCATTCATCGTCCTTGGCGCTGTTTGCATATGTTTCGATAAAGCCTCGAACTGCCGTTTTCATATCGGCGATACGGGTGCCTGTGTTCATGCTGGCGGACAGATCGAGGCTGATGACCACCGCCGCGTGCTGCGCGGTCGTCACCATTTCAACTTCTTCTTTCGTCACGACCTCAGCTGTCACATCAAAGACATTTTCCAGCGTATGGCCCTCTTCGACGACAGGCGCGATGGTCTCACGGAACCAGACGCCGTCGGTGCTGTCGCCCTGCCAGCCGCCATCGCCGTCCAGTCCGCCCTGAGAGACGACCTGCTGGAGCTCATTCGCATGGGGTTTTACATCACCCTCCGCCACGGCGGCCGGCAGGATCAGTACCGCCAGAAAGGCGAGCGCCAAAAGGGCGCCAATGGCTTTCCTTATCGCATTCGACATGTTTAAATCTCCTCTGTCCAAGTGACACCTGAACCATGCATATTCACAATCTGAAGTACCTGTCACGATCCAAACGACACAGGGTTTGGGCGGCGTGCGCCTCAACCGACGGCAGGGAGATGCATACGCTCTCCCCACATATCTAATATCGAACTTAAAAAGGAATAAAAAACCAATTTAAAGAAAAAATTTCAATTTCTAGAATCGGATCAAAAATGTGATCAAAAATACGGGCAGGTTCGGACAGCCTGCCCACTGTGCGGCGACATTTGGAACTGATGTCGGCAGAATATATAAAAAATACGGCGCAAAGCATCAAAAAATGGCGGCGGATCGGTCCCAGGGGAGAACCGATCCGCCGCCGCGGTGTATCCAAAGCTGTCAGAGACGCCGTCGTCTTCGGGGAGATGCCCTGTGGACGGCCGGATTGTTTACCGCCCGTGTGTGCCGATTCGTCTCCGATTGGCCGGCCAAACCGCGCTCACAAGCCCGATGCCGACCAGAAGCAGGCCAGGGAAGAGAAGGAGCGTCGGGTTGCGGCCGCTGGTAATGGGCATGGCGGTGGGTGGGTATTTTTCAAAGATCCACGTATCCAGTTGTTCATCCCAGTGCCACTCGCCCAGGGGAACACCGGCGTCGTCGAACTCCGTATAGACTCCGTCGTCACGCAAAATCAGTTCATGACCGGGCACGATCGGCGCGGGCGGAACTTCCGGGTCTGTGCCACCCGGTTGATACGGCGCGCCGTCGGTTCCATCCCCGGAACCGCCGCCGCTCTCTCCGCCGTCATGGCCGCCCGTGTCGTCGTTGTCGGGTTCACCACTGGTTGTACCGTCGTCTGTGTCGGGGGTGTCGCCAGACCCGCCGTCGTTGCCGCCGCCAGAGCTGTCGCCATCGAGACCGCTGTTATTGCTATTGCTATTGTTATTATTATTGTTATTATTATTGTTATTATTATTGTTATTATTATTGTTATTATTATTGTTATCGCTGTTGCTGTTGCTGTTATTGTTGTTGTTATCGTTGTTGTTGCTGTCACTGTCGCCGTTGTTACCATCATCATCGCTGTCGCTGTCGTTATCGCCGTCATCGTCGTCGTCGTCGGTCAGCGCGTGCCAGATGGCTGTGAGTGTGACATCGGAGATTGGGATGAAGTGGCCGGGATTGGATGCTGCCGTGCCGCCTGGGAAGAGGCCTTCGGCGGGACTGCGCGCGGAGACGGCCCCGGCGGTGAGAAGCCAGCCGTCAAAACAGTATTCGGCGCGGACCGGCATCTGGACAGACACAGTGTAGACGACACCCGGAATCGCCGTGTCTGAATCGACCGCCGGCGGGTCGGCCGGCAGTGTCGTATAGTTGACGATGTGGAACAAAGGTTTGTTGGGGGGCAGCAAAACAAACTGGCGCGTCACTTCTGTCCTTTGTAAATCGGCATCGTGGCCGGTCACGTAAGTGATTTGGTAACGGCCGGGTTTGTCTTGGCGCACGTAACCGCTCGGGTTTGTCACTGCAATGCGGCGGCCGGGCCGGTGTTTGACGTCTAGCGCCGGGACACGCCGGTCGGTTTGATAGGGCTCCGTACGCAGTTCCTGCGGGGCAATGGACAAAGAGACCCAATTGCTCTCCGTATCGTCCGCCCCATGGGGCAGGTGCGCCACTCGGATCTCCGTGAGAGAGAGTCCGTCGGTGAAGTCATCGTACACGGCCACATCGTACCAGGCGGGGATAGGGTCGGTTTGAGCCGCCTGCTGGAGTGCGGTGGGGATGTCGGCGTCGAGACCGTCGGACGGAGAGAGGACATCGCGCACGGCGGGCGGATCAGTCCGGCGGATTTTGAGAGCGGCCGTCCGGACGAACTGACCGGTAAAACCGGTGTCGCCAAAGTGATATAACGTCTGCCCAAAGGATTTGTCGTCATATCGCGGGGTATCCTGGCCGAGAGAGTGAATGGCCGGAATGGAAAAAGGCGCGTACATGGCGAGCAGCGCCCCCGCCGGCAGTACAGGGAAGGTCAGGCGCAGCGCCGTGACGCTGCGCCAATCGGCCGGGGGCGTGGCGTCCCACGTGAAGGCCGCCATCTCCGCCAGTGTATACAGACCGTCGGCGGTGCCTGGCTTGGCGGTGAGCTTATGTGGGTCAAAGCTGGCGCCGACCCAGCTCAGCTCCGGCGTCACGGTGCCCCGGAAGGTGGGCCGATCTGTCAGAGCGGTGCGCCAGCCGACCCCATGCGGGAGGATGAAGTACACGACGTTGTGCCCCGAAATGGCCCCGCCCGTCCCGTTGGAGACGACGAGGCGGAACTGCTCGCCCGTGCTTCCTGCCCGCAGGGTCCAAGTGACATCATCCACCCCCCTGTTGGGGTCGTAAGAGGCGTAGAGATCGTCCGCGTCGCTCTCCGCGTCCGTGCCCGCGTCCGTACGTACCGCCGAATAGACCGCGACATGCGAGGCGCCGGTCAGCGCGAGGGTCTCGGTGGAGACGTTCTGACGGCGCACCGCGCGGGCCCTGTTTACGGCCGCGGGCAGGGCCGCGGCGTCGGAAAGATGGCTGAGACCGTCGTTCACGGCGCTTCCATAGGAGCTGCCGGAGGACACGCCGAGCAACTCGGCGCTCCAGGAAGAGGCCAGTACGCGACTTCCGTTCAGAGAGACGGAGGTCCCCGGATAATCGGCCGGGATTTGATAGCGGACACCGACGTAGACATCGCCCTGCAGGGTGGAATTGCGCTGCAAAACAACCTCTGCCTCCGGCTCATGGGCTTTGTGCAGCTTGATTTCAAGGTATTGCTCTCCGTCAAAGGCCGCAAGCGTCCGTGCGGTGAGGGCGATCTCATTTCCGTAGGCGTCCACTGGAGGGTCAAACGACGGAATCTGGAGGGCGCCGCCCGATGCGGCGGAACGGTAGAGTCTCACATCCGCCACCCGCAGCCCGTTCGGGACAGGCACATAGAGGACGGGCGCCTGCAGGATTAACCCGCCTGCCACAGTGGGGACGGAGACATTGGAATGGACGCGCGTCTGTACGGCATAGTAGGGGAATCCACTGGGGCCGATTCGCTGCATCAGCCAGAAACAGTCCTCCAGAAACGCGGCGGTCAGTGGGACATTGTCCATGACGGGGCTGCCGTTGCGATCCGCAAAGAGAAATTTATTGTTGTAATCGCCCGGCAGCGAGAGGTTGATATCGGCCCAATATTTTTCATTCACCTTGACTTCGATGGTATTTTTTTCGCCCGCCTTGGCGGCGCCGTTCAGCGTCACCAGATAGTCTTTGCCAAGGAGGCAGTCGTCGTCATGGGCGCGATACGCCTCTATACCGAAGGACACCGTATCCTCTGTAATACCCGCCGTCATACCCACGAATTGGAAGAGAAAGTTGCTCAGGATCATGGCGTTGTTGGCCATGAAGTCCACCTTCCGCATTCCGTGGAAGGTGAGGTCGACGTACCCGCCATAGCCCTGCTCATAATGGGGCGTGTGGAGGGCATAGGGCGTCTGCTGAATGTCGTCGATCAGCCGAGCGGCGACGCTGCCGTAGGACTTTTGGTCGCCTGATTTTGTATTGTAAGTCAGGGTGTCGTAATCGGCGTATACGACACCGCCGAAGGTTTTCGCCGGCAGGCGCACTGCGGTGACGGTTACGCCGCGGGGCACATTGAGCCGGCATGTGAAATCTCCGTCCACCCCCGACGGCACGCGAAAGCCCACCTTACAGAGTTCCTGTAAGTAGAGATAGTCCTTGTCCACTTTGCTTTGGTATTGCTGCGCATATTGGACAGAATCCGGCTGTAGATAGGGGGTGGAGGGGTCGGACCCCGAGATCGAGCGAACCAGCAGGAGCTCAAGGATCGGGGGACTGGCGGTGATCTGGGTCGTCGTATCTTTGAGATAGATCAGCGCGTCCGATGCGAGCGCCGGATTGGCGCCGTAGCCAAATGGGAGATGAGGCCCCCGCCCATTTATCCGAGCCCGGCCGGACATGTGCACGCCGCTCAGGTCGATGTTTGCGGTAGAGGGATTGTCGGTCGGGGAAAAATCGGCGGTTGTCGTCAGAACAAAGGCGGCGTGGAAGGGGTCGTATCCGCTCTCGGGCGTGTTGTTGTTATGGCTGCTGTGGGTCGGCATATCGGAGGCCCAGCGCAGTGTACAAGAGGCGCCGTCGGACAACGCGGCGGCGCCGTTTACGTCGTCATACCGCGCGGCGCGCAGGATGGTAAACAGTGGGTGACTCCCCCAGTCCGCGCGCCACTGCGCATATGTCTTTGTCTCGGAGCCGATGGTGAGTTTGAGGCCGGAGAAGTCGACAGTGACCTCTGTATCCGTCAGGACCAAGCCGGCCGCCGCGTAACCGCCATAACTCAGTTGAGTGCTGGCGGCTCCCACCGGGCGTACATATACGGCCGTGCTTTTGACGAAACTGAAGTCAATGAGGACCTCGTTTTCTTGGCCCGCATATAGACGCGGCAAGGTATCCGGAGGAATGGTGGGATCTATGCGCAAACAGCCCATCCGGGCGACAGCCGTGGCGGGCACGGTTTGTGTTATGGCATCGCTGTCCGGCAACGCCGGGTACAGCGCCGCCCAGACCTTTATTTGTTCGCCCGGATAGGCGCCGGGGTGGCCGCCGGCGGCCCCAATGCGCGGGGTGAACACCAGTTGTATGTTGCAGGAAGTCGTCTGTGCGTCCCATCTGAGCGTGTAGCTGACGGTACCGTGTTCGAGGTTTTGGACAGGGTCCGCCGTCACCACTTCCGGCGGGGCCGGCAAGGTGTCGACGGCAAAACCGGATCCTTCGTCGGGGGTGGGGTTTTCATAGTGGATCACCAGTGTGTACAAGGCCTCTTCACCGGCGTTCGCGATCTGCGCCAGGTTGACGACCAGCTGGTATGTGGTGCTCTGACCTAGGTCAACGTCCGTCTCCGTGTGCAGCCCCGCCTCGCCCAGCCACCCGGCGGAGAGGATGTCCCCATCCTTTCCGTCCTCTCCTGTTGCCTGCACGGAGTAGACGGCGAGGAGGGAAAGCCCCAACAGGGCGGCCAGCGCCATGGCCAAAAGTCGCCGAGTTTGCCTCGGTTGCAATATTCTCATGGATGTCAACTCCCTCAAAACTGGTTAATTTTACCGCTTTTAACCATGTAGTACCAAGCACCACGTTGTTAAAAGTGCCCTAATGATAATATCGACACTTTTTTGACATAAATTACTTCTGGCGAGGATTTACCGTGGCGATTTTTGTAATCGCTCATTTGGGCGCCTTTGGAAATTCTGTGCGTTTTGCCGCGCGCTGGGCGGGATGTCAGGTAATATTTCCGAAGATTTTTGCATTATTTTATCCGGACCACCGCGAAATCTTGACAGGGAGAGAGAAGAATGGTACGCTAGCTACAGAAACAGAAATCCCAAATTTTTGAAGGAGGTCATATTCTATGTCACTCATCAACAGGGAAATCGGCGATTTTTCGGTACAGGCATTCCACCGGGGCGCGTTCAAGACCATCACCAAGGCGGACGTACTGGGCAAGTGGGCCGTGTTTTTCTTCTATCCGGCCGACTTCACCTTCGTTTGCCCCACCGAGCTCGAAGATCTCGCGAACAAGTATGAGGAATTCCAGAAAATCGGCTGCGAGATCCATTCCGTCTCCTGCGACACGCATTTTGTACACAAGGCCTGGCACGACACATCCAAGACCATCCAGAAGATTGACTACCCGATGCTGGCCGACCCGACCGGGCAGCTGGCGCGGAATTTTGAGGTATTGATCGAGGAGGCGGGCCTTGCCGAGCGCGGCAGCTTTATCGTGAATCCGGAGGGTAAGGTCGTCGCCTACGAGGTCATCGCGGGTAACGTCGGCCGCAATGCGGACGAGTTGTTCCGTCGGGTGCAGGCCTCCCAGTTTGTGGCCGAGCACGACGATCAGGTCTGTCCGGCCAAGTGGCAGCCCGGCGCGAAGACCCTCAAACCGAGTCTGGACCTCGTAGGGCTGCTTTGATGGATGACAATTTTTACGATGTGATCGTCGTTGGCGGCGGACCGGCGGGTCTGACCGCTGCGCTCTACCTGGCCCGAGCGCGGTATCGGGTGCTTGTGGTGGAGAAGGAGCGTTTCGGCGGGCAGATCACGATCACGTCGGAGGTGGTCAATTATCCGGGTGTCGAGCGCGGCAGCGGCGAGGAGATCACACTGGCCATGCGCCGGCAGGCGCAACGCTTCGGAGCGGAGTTTCTGCTCGCCGAGGCCGAGGGGTTCTCATTGGACGGGCCGGTCAAGACGGTCCGCACCTCGCGCGGCGCGCGGGAGGCGTTCGGTGTGGTCCTTGCCACTGGCGCGCACCCGCGCATGGTGGGTTTTCAGGGCGAAGCGGAGTTCAAAGGGCGCGGGGTAGCCTATTGCGCCACCTGCGACGGGGAATTTTTCACCGGTCTCGACGTCTTTGTCGTCGGCGGCGGGTTTGCGGCGGCGGAGGAGTCGGTCTTTCTCACCAAGTACGCGCGCAAGGTGACCGTGTTGGTGCGGGAGGCGGATTTCACCTGCGCCAAGGCGACCGCCGATGCGGTCAAGGAAAACGAGAACATCGAGGTCCGCTATCGAACCGTTGTGGAGGAAGTCTTTGGGGACACGGCGCTGCGCCGCGCCCGGATGAAAAACCTGGACACGGGCAAAGTATGGGAGTACAGCCCGCCTGCGGGGGAGACCTTCGGTCTGTTTGTGTTCGCCGGGTACGAGCCGGCCACCGCGCTGGTAAAGGGCGTCGTGACGTTGGATGAACGCGGTTATATCACTACCGATGCGAACCGCAAGACCAATTTGGAGGGCGTATACGCCGCGGGCGACGTCTGCGTCAAAAACTTGCGGCAAATGGTGACGGCCACCGGGGACGGCGCGGTCGCGGCCACCGAGTTGGAGCGCTATGTGGCTCGTCTGCAAAAAGAGACAGGCCGCGTACCCCGCCAGCCGGTCTCGCGTGTGGCGCCGGCGCGCGGCGCGGCTGAGCCGGCGGCGGACACGGTGTCGGAGAGCTTCTTCACACCGGAGGTCGTCGCCCAGCTCGCCGGGGTGTTCGAGCGGATGGAGCGGCCGCTTCTCCTGCGGGCCGCGCTGGACGATCGCCCCGTGTCGGAGGAACTGCGCGGCTTTTTACAGGAACTGACCGGGCTGACGGACAAGCTCTCCCTCGCGGCCGCGGAAGAAGCGGAACCGCCCGTTGTAAGAATCTGCCAGTCTGACGGTACAGACACCGGTCTTGCCTTCCACGGTGTGCCGGGCGGGCACGAATTCAACTCTTTTGTCGTCGGTCTTTACAATGCGGCGGGGCCGGGGCAGGCGCTTGAGGCGGACACACTGGCACGGATCCGCGCCCTGCGCCGTCCGGTGCATATGCGGATCCTCGTCTCTCTCTCCTGTACCATGTGTCCCGAACTCGTCATGGCGGCGCAGCGCATTGCTGCGGAGAACCCGCAGGTTGCCGCCGAGGTTTACGACATCAACCACTTCTCCGCGCTAAAGGACGAATACAAGGTCATGAGTGTCCCTTGTCTTGTGCTGGACGGCGGTACGGTCTCTTTTGGGAAAAAGACGGTGGCACAGCTTTTGGATCTATTGGGTGCGTAATGCCTAAACGACACAGGGGGCTGCGGACAGTTTTGTCCGCAGCCCCCTGTGTAAAGATAAGTTTACAGGCTACTGTATGCAGGGCGCACATGTCCAACAACGCCCCCGGCGCACTCCCAAAAGGGAACACGCCGAGGGGTTCTTGCCACGACTTTCTCAAATGTGGCGTATTCCTTGCTGCGGTTGAACTTTCCAGAATGTTTCACGATTAAGTCCACAGGCATACGAAAACTACCGCTGTACAGGAATCCTGTTATGGCGACTTCGGTGTCTAACGGATTTGTGTCGCTGTCCGGCACAATGACATAAATGTCAAGGTCGCTGTCCTTGTGCGGCGTTCCGTTGACATATGAGCCGAACAAATAAATCGCCTCTGTATCAGGTGCGGCGCGTAACACCGCGTCTTTGATGGCGTTTAATTTTGCCTGTACTTCGGGTGTTTCATACGGGTGCATATGTGGACCTCCATGTTGGTTTCAGAACAAGTCCGCGGAGAGATGTGGCGGGACGTCGGGGACGCCGCCCCGTACGAGGACGGGGGTATACGTGTCCGTGTAGTGCACGGGTTCGATGGTGCACAACAATTCCGCGCGGTCATTTACGCATTAAAACCATTTGCTACTTGCTATACGCATAATAGCATAAAATTATGTGCCGTGTCAATACCATACACTTAAAATTTGCTTAATAGGTTCGCCCTACAAGTAGGATGTGCCTCGATTGCGGCCGTCACTCATTTTTCCTTTTTTGCAATGTCAATTGAAATGGATATGGAGACGATGGATAATAAAACAGCAAGCATACAAAATGCAACTGCAAACTGCAGCCTGTCCAACGATAGCTGGATCAATTTCCGATATCCGAAACCAAATACAAAGAGGAAAATTGATGCAATTACAATGGGTGCGGAGGTTCGCCCCTGAATCACTCCCTGCTTGTATATAAACGGAATCTGTAATGTCAATAAAATCAAAACACAAGCACAACCCACAACAATGCCTATAACAATTTCGCCAATATTCATGCTGGCTTTAAGAAGAAAAAACGAAGCAACTTGTGCGATTACAGTACTTATGATAATCCCTGCACTGCCCACGAAGAAAATTGACAAATAGCGAGCAATAATTATATTGTTTAGAGGGACAGGCAACATGGTGTATGTGTTTTTCGACGATTCATTTTGATTGAGAACCTTAAATGGCAATGGAACGATCCTCACTGAGAACATAACAGAAGCGAATAAAACACCGTAAATCAATGATCGCCCGCTGGTCGGCTCGTCGAAGATCAGCAGTTTCGCGCCGTGAGAAAACGCGCAAGCCAACATCAACTTCATCTGCATACCACGCGACAGATCCCTCACTTTTTGGCGGAGCGGCAGGGTAAAGCGGCGCGCCATATCCACAAAGACGTCGTGTTTCCAGTCGTCATAGAAGATAGACACCGCTTTTTCAGTGTCGCGTACCGTCCATGTGTCCACATAGATACTGCTATCAAATACAACGCCAACCGCTTGCTTAATGGCATGTTCATTTTGGATATTGTCTTGGCCGAACATCAAGATTTCGCCGCTGTCCCGTGTAAACATATTGAGGATCAGTTGAATGGTCGTTGTTTTGCCCGCACCATTCGGGCCGACAAGTCCCATGATGTAGCCTTTCGGCAAAGAAAAACTGATATTGTTCAGCAAAAAGCCGGGAAATTGCTTGCAAACGCCTCTGAGTTCCAACATCTCATTCACCATTTGACACCTCCAGTAAAAGCCGCAGCAGACTGACGATTTCCTCTTCCGACAGGCGAGCTCTCTGCGCCGCCTGGATCGCGTCGGTAAGGCATTGTTCGACTTCGCGCACAAGCTGCTCGTGGATGAGCATGGAGCCGCTGGGCATCACAAAAAACCCCTTGCCCTGACGGCTGGTGATAAATCCCTCTTGCTCCAGTTCGTTATAAGCCCGGGTTGTGGTCAGCACACTGATTTTCAAATCTTTCGCCAACCCCCGGAGCGACGGGAGCATCTCGTCCGCCGGCAGTTCACCCGATAGAATCTGCGCCTTCACTTGCTCCTTGATCTGTTCGTAGATCGGCAGAGGAGAGCAGTTCGATATGATTACGTGCAATCTACCACCTCCGCGAACTGTTATATAATAAACATATACAGTATATACTCAAGTGGCAGTCCTGTCAAGTCACTTTTGCAGCATTGTAAAAATGTGACAAATTTAACAGATAAATGGCGCCCAAAATGCACACCTAAATGCTGAGTCGTGATACACTCGTTTGCGACGCAAAGTGACGCGATCGGAGAGGAACATACAAATTTTTACATATATTGACGTCACGGCTTTTTAGGAGTATAATAATGGTAATTCACTGAATTGCCGTTCATGTGGACGGTCGCCATTATGGGCTACAGGGGCGTCGTTTCCCCGACGCTCCGAAAAAAGGAGGAACAGCGACTGTGAAACAAACAGGGAAAACGCCGGCCGCGTGCGCGCTCGCGGTATTTCTGCTCTTGTCGCAGATGATTCTCCCCGCGGAGGCTGCGCCGGACGCCAACGACTACACGGCTGTGCTGCGTTACGACGACAAGATCCAGATTCTCTACAGTCACCGGGCAGGCGCCGGGCTGGACGACTGGTGGACAGGCCGGGGAGACATTCCGCTGGGCGGCGTCGAGCTGAATGGCCAGACAGTCATCGGGCAGATTTACTGCGTGGATGCGGCAGTACCGTTCCATTCCTACGCCACGGGTACGGTCAATACAGACGCCGGCGGGTCGTCCAGGTATGAGAGCGGGTACACCACCGACAGAGTGCCCGGTTATGTGTCAGCCTCGCCGGAACAGATCCCGAACGCCCTCAAGGTACACTGGAACGAGCTCTTGTGGCTGGTGGTCAACGGGTACGCCGGTACGTCGGAAAGCGTGGCGGCTTTGAACAGCAGGTTTGACGACCTGGCGGACAGCTTGGGGCCGCTGACGGGCATCAAAATGGAAACGGCGGTCATGGCGACGAAGGCGGCCATCTGGCACTATACAAACCCGGACGTTGTGTATTTCAGCACAAGTTTCCTCGATGCCAGCGGCGGCAATCCTCTCAGCGCGAAAGGGATCCAGCACAGGCAGTTTGCGGCCCTGATGGCTCGGCTCATCGCAGCGGCGGACGCCTACGCCGCGAATCCCACCCCCCTCAATGACACGCGCCTGGAGATTGCCATTGAGGGAGCGTTGGATGAGGGAACGGCAGTGAACGGAACTACCTATTACGGCCCGTTCACCGTGTCGGGGGCCGCGCTGCAAGACGACGACAAGATCTTTCTGGATCTGAGCGGCGGCATCGACGCGGCCGGCATCGGAATTACAAGCGGTCTCGACAATACGTGGGTGAGGAACGACACCCTGTATGGGAGCAGCGACGAGGGCCCCTACGTGGTCCGCGGCGAGCCGTTTTATCTGCGTGTGCCGGCGGGGTACTCCCTGGCAGGACTGGTTCTCCACGCGTTCGCGCGGACGGAAGCCACAGTGACGAACATGCCGATGGTCCTGGTACATCAGGGTTCCGATGGGGTGCAGGACTGGCAGACGGTACAGGCGTTCATTGGCCTGGCCCACGGTGTGACGGCCAGCGTCTACGGCGAGGCATTGCGCCCTCTGCAGGACGTCGACCACGGCACGCTGACGATCTTAAAAACAGTGGAAGGGATCGAGAGCACGGGGCCGTTTGTCTTCCGACTGACTGACGGCCGCGGCAATCCCGTGAATTTGGGTGCCCTGACGGGGATCGATCCGAACCAGATCCACAATGCCGGAGAGGGGCTCTTCACCCTGTCCGCCGGTTTGCCCCTCGCCATCGGAGGCCTCCGCCTGAGCGAGTACCAGGTGACGGAGGTTGGGGTGACCAACACGGTTTTGTATCAGAACACAGAGGGCGGTGTATTCACGCTCGGACGGACGGCGCCCGTACTGCTGACGCAGGCGGGGACCTCGCAGTCGGTGACTTTCTCCAATGTCCCCAACGCGCCGTCCGTCTCGATCCGCAAGCGGAGCGGGGCGCCTGGGAACCCGTTGATCGAGGGCGCCGAATTCTCGCTTCGCCGGGAGGGCGGCGATTACGATTCCGGCTCTGTTCGGACAAACGCCCAAGGGGGTATCACATTTGCCGGGCTGCCGAGTTACCCGCAGTTTGTGGGGACCTATTACCTGACGGAGGAATCTGTGCCGGACAGCCGGCATGATCTCCTGACCGCGCCGGTCGCGCTGGAGATCGCGCCGGACGGGCGGATCACGGACATCGTGCCGGCCGAGGCCGACAAAGCCCTGGTGAGTGCGGAGGGTTTGGGGACAGACGCCGTCACGGTCACGATTACTGACGTGTATCATCAGCCGCCTTCCACCGTGCGTATTCACGGGCGCAAGGACGTCCGCGGCGTGAGCAACACCGAGGAGCAGTTTGGTTTCTCGCTCACACAGGTGGCCGATCTTCAGGGGACGCCGCTGGACGGGCCGCCGCTGTTTGACGAAAGAAAGGCGCAGACCCGCGAGACACTCACCGCCGGCGTACCCCAGACCTTCGTCTTCGAGGAGCTCGTCTTCCCGGAGGGTGCGTCGGGCGCTTACTACTTCAAACTCACCGAAGACGTTGGCTCCGCCTCGGATTGGGTCTACGACAGCACCTCCTATGTGGCGCGGGTGGATGTGGATCCCACTACAGGCCTCGCGGCGGTCAGTTGGCCGGGGACAGACTTCTCAAGCGACGTACCGCCGGTGTTTGTCAATGTCTATCGCCCTCAATATTCCATAATTTTCCATGGACGAAAGTCTATCAGCGGCGTGAGCAGCACGAGCCAGCGGTTTGGGTTTGCGCTCGATCAGGTGCGCGACGACGCGGGAACGCCGATGGGTCCGAACGATCGGTTGACAGCGACCCTCAAAGCCGCGACGGTGGGGACGATCGCCGCCGGCACGCCGCAAATGTTCACCTTCCCCGCGATCGAAAATGTCACCGCGGGCACCTACTATTTCAAGCTCACCGAGGATGTGGGAGACGTCTCCGGGTGGATCTACGACAGCGCGGTCCACATTGCGCGGGTCACGGTGAACGCAGGCGGAGGCGTCGGCATCGATTGGCTGGACGCCCGGTATTCGGAGAATGTGCCGCCGCTGTTCAACAACATTTATCGGCCGCTGTACTCCGTCGAGATTCAGGGGCGCAAAAACGTCAGCCATGACACGCAGGAAGTGTTCAACTTTACGCTCACTCAGGTGCGCGATACCGCTGGGACGCCGCTAGGCCCGAGCGATTTACGGCTGATAGCGACCCGCAGAGCTTCAACGGCGGGGGCGATCGCCGCAGATGTGCCGCAGACATTCACCTTCCCCGTGATCGAGAACCTTGTATCCGGCGTTTATTATCTCAAGCTCACAGAGGAGCCCGGCGCTACCGCGCGGTGGACCTATGACAGCACCGCCTATGTGGCGCGGGTTCTCGTAAGCGCCGAGGGCGCCGTGGAGATTGCCTGGATCGACCGCCCCGATGTTTCGGCCGCGGCGCCGCCGCTGTTCCGAAACATCTACAGCCCACCTAGCGGCCCATCCGGCGACACGTCCAGAACCCCGTCTCCGCCGCCGACGGCCCAGACCACCCCGCCACCCGACGAACCGGGCGCGCCAGGCGAGCCGGGTGAGTCCGGCGGCGTTCCGCCTTCTCCCCACGACGCCGGCGACGGCGTCCCGCCCGGGTACGGCGATGAGGACGGCGCGCCGCCTTCCGGCGACGGAGGCGCCGCATCACCGCCGGCCGGCCGCGCGACAGGCATGCCGTACACAGGCGGCGCGAACGTCGCGGGCGGACTCCTGGTCCTCGGGGTGTTGTTGACCGGCGGCGGCGGCGTGTTGGCCCTGCTGGGCCGGCGGCGCGGCCGACAAGACCGGCGCGCCGAGCCGACATCCACGCACGAGTGAGGCGGCCCGCGCAGCGTATGAGCGCCGCGTGATATGAACGAAAACAAGGAGGGTTTCCCTATGCGGATCCCTCCTTGTTTTCGTGCGGCGCGCTTGAGAACGCGATGAGCGCCGCCCGCTTGTACAAAAAATTCACACCGATACGATTGCCAGCCGCATCGGTTTGTGCTATGATACAAAAGATAGCACATGCCGGACGCGGGATCACGGGGCCTGAACGGTCATATTTTGTCTGCATATCTTGGGTTTTCTGCCAGATATGGTGACGTTGGGGGCGCGGGACGGCGGTGGTGCGGGCGTCTTGTTTGAAACGATAGGACAGGTGGGAGGCGCGGTATGGAGTACACATTTTCAGACCGAATCTCGGGGGTGCAGCCCTCGGCCATTCGGGAAATTTTTAAAGTGCTAGAGGACCCGACCGTCATCTCGCTGGCTGCGGGCAATCCCTCGCCCGAGACGTTTCCGGCCAATGACATGGCGCGGATCGCCTCCGACCTCTTTCGAGACCGCCCCGGACCGGCGCTGCAGTACGGCATCACAGAGGGGTACGGGCCTCTGCGCGAGCAGACGGCCGCCCGGCTGCGCGCGCGTAGCGGTGTCGGTGGCCCAGACGACGACCTGATCATCACCAGCGGCGGCCAGCAGGGGTTGGATCTGGCGGCGCGGGTGCTGCTCAATGAGGGCGATGTCGTCATCTGCGAGGACCCAAGCTTCATCGGCGCGCTGAACGCCCTGCGCGCGTATAACGCGAAACTTGTGGGCGTGCCGATGGACGCGCAGGGCATGGACGTGGAGGCCCTGGAGCGCACGCTGCGGGACACGCCACGGGCCAAATTTATCTATACAATCCCGACATTTCAAAACCCCAGCGGCGCTACGCTGCCGGCCGACCGGCGGGCGCGGATGCTCGCGCTCGCACACCGGTACAATGTGCTGATTGTGGAGGACGATCCCTACTTTGAACTGCGCTATTCGGGCGTGCCCGTGCCGGCCGTTAAGAGCTTGGACACCGATGGCCGCGTTATTTATCTCGGTTCGTATTCCAAAGTGATCTCGCCCGGCATGCGGGTGGGTTTCGTGTGCGCTCCGCGCGAGATTGTCGCCAAGATGACCGTGGCCAAACAGGTCTCTGATGTACACACCAACCTGTTCTTTCAGATGGTGGTTTCGGAGTATTTGCAGCGGTGCGACCTGGACGCCCACATTGCGGACTGCCGCCGTTTGTATGTCCAGCGCCGTGACCGCATGTTTGCCCATGTGCGCGGCTGGGGCGACCGGGTGCGCAGTGTCTGCCCGGACGGCGGGCTCTTCCTGTGGTGCGAACTGCCGGACGGGTACGACGGCATGGCGCTGTGCCGGTTGGGGGGCCGGCGCAAAGTGGCGGCTGTGCCGGGTCAGACCTTCGCCGTGGACGACCAGAGATCCTCTCCCGGGTTTCGCCTCAACTTTTCCATGCCCACGCCCGAGCAGATCGACCGCGGTATGGTGCTCTTCGGCGAGGCCCTGGACGAGCTGCTGACCGGGCGCGGCTGAACCGGACCCCGCGCGGCGGGGATGATATGAGAAAAGGCGTGGTTTTTGCATATGATGAAGAGGAGAATTTTGAGCGGTGTGCAGCCGAGCGGTACGCCGACCCTTGGCAATTATCTTGGCGCGTTTCGCAGTTGGGTCGCCTTGCAGGACGACCCGCAGTACGAGAGCGTATACTGCGTGGTCGACATGCACGCCATCACGATCCGGCGGGACAGAGAGGAACTGCGCCGTCAGACGCGGGAGCTCTATGCGCTGCTGCTGGCGATCGGCCTCGACCCCCAGAGGAACGTTTTGTTTATACAGAGTCAGGTGCCCCAGCACGCGGAGCTCACCTGGGTGCTGAACTGCTACACGATGTTCGGCGAGCTCTCACGCATGACACAGTTTAAAGAAAAATCGGCCAGACACCCCGACAACATCAACGCCGGGCTGTTTGACTACCCCGTGCTCATGGCCGCCGACATCCTGCTCTACCAGGCGCATCTCGTGCCGGTGGGCGGCGACCAGAAGCAGCATGTGGAGCTCACGCGGGACATCGCCGTGCGCTTCAACGGCGTCCACCCCGATGTGTTCACATTGCCGGAGCCCTACATCCCGCCGGTGGGTGCGCGCATCATGAGCCTCACGGACCCGACGCGGAAGATGGACAAATCCGACCCCAATCCGGCGTCCCACGTCTTGCTCACGGAGTCCCCGGACGCCATCATGAAGAAGTTCAAAAAAGCGGTGACCGATTCGGATGCGCAGGTCCGCTACGATACAGTCCAAAAACCCGGCGTCTCCAACCTCATGGCCATTTACGCGCTGGCCACCGGTCTCTCCCTCGAAGAGACGGAGAAGAAGTTCGAGGGGCAGGGGTACGGGGTCTTTAAGCCGGCGGTGGGAGAGGCCGTCGCCGAGCTGTTGCGCCCGGTGCGCGAACGGGTGGAGGCGTTGCTGCGGGACCCTGGTTTTTTGGAAGCCGAGATGGCGCGCGGCCGGGAACGGGCATACGCCATCGCGGAGAAGACTATGGCCGACGTGCGTCACGCCGTCGGGTTTCTGCCGAAGGGGTGATATCCGGTGGAACTCTCCGTGCCGCTGCTGGCGCTGCTTACTTTCGCAATGGGCGGCGTGGTTTCGTTTGCCGCCTCCCCGGCCGTGCGCCGGTTTGCCCACATCATCGGAGCCATCGACGTGCCGAGGGACGGGCGGCGGATCCACAAGACGCCGGTTCCCCGGTTGGGAGGGCTCGCCATTTTTGCGGGTACACTGGCGGCGATCTTGGTATTTTATGAGGTCTCCCGGCCCGTGCGCGGGATTTTGCTTGGCTCTGTCATTGTCGTTGTGCTCGGCGTCATCGACGACGTCGTGCGTCTCAAGGCCTGGATCAAACTGATTGTGCAGATTGTGGCTGCGCTGGTCCCGGTGTTTCACGGCGTAGTCGTTGAGTTTCTCTCAAACCCGATCTTTTTCAGCGACGCCTCCTACATCGATCTGGGCGCGCTGTCCTGGCCGCTCACCGTGTTGTGGATCGTTGCCATCACAAACTCCGTGAATCTCATCGATGGGCTGGACGGTCTGGCGGTCGGTGTGTCGGCTATCTCGTCTCTTACGCTGCTCGTGATAGCCCTGCTGCTGGCCCAGCCCGAGGTGGCCGTCATCATGGCGGCGCTTGCCGGCGCCTGCGTCGGATTTATGCCGTACAACATAAACCCCGCCAAGATGTTCATGGGCGACACCGGCGCCACTTTCCTCGGTTATGTGCTGGCCTGTGTCTCCATCCTGGGCCTGTTCAAATTTTATACGATCATCTCGTTCGCCGTGCCGTTTTTGATTTTGGGGCTGCCCATCTTCGACACGGTAATGGCCGTTGTGCGCCGGCTGTCCAGCGGACAGAGCCCCATCGCGCCGGACAGGAGTCATGTCCATCACCGGCTGATCGACATGGGATTTTCGCAGAAACAGTCGGTGGCTATTTTGTATACGCTGTCTGCCATTTTGGGCCTCGCGGCCGTGCTGCTCACCACGTCGGGCGAGCTCAAGGCCATGTATTTCCTGCTGGCGGTCATCGTCGCCGTCCTCGTGGGCGCCCGGCTGTTCCGTATGAACCGAAAGGGCGTTCCCCCGGCCGCACCGTCGGAAGACGATCGGGCGGCGGGCGGCGGCGCCTCCTCTGCCGCGTCCCCTCCGCCTCCCCCGAATTCGAAGACTTGAAGGAGATCGTTTTATGCCACCCTTGAAGGTGATGACTGTCTTCGGGACCCGTCCCGAGGCGGTGAAGATGGCGCCGCTGGTGCTGGCGCTGCGCCGGACCCCCGGCGTGGAGACATGCTGCGCCGTGACCGCGCAACACAGGGAGATGCTGGACGGCGTGTTGGCGCTGTTTTCGCTTACCCCGGACTATGATCTGAACATCATGGAGGAGAGCCAGAGCCTCTCCACCATCACGACCAAAGCGCTTACCGGCATGGACGCGCTGTTGGCCGAAGTGTGTCCCGACCTCGTCTTGGTACACGGCGACACCTCAACCACCTTGGCCGGCGCGCTGTCGGCCTTTTACCACAAAGTGAAGATCGGGCACGTTGAGGCGGGTCTGCGCACGGGCGACAAGTATGCCCCCTACCCAGAGGAAGCCAATCGCCGCCTAGTCGGCGTGCTGGCCGATCTGCATTTCTGCCCCACGGCGCAAAACCGGGAGAATCTCCGCCGGGAGGGCGTCACGGAGGGTGTCTTTGTCACGGGCAACACGGTCATAGACGCCCTGCGGCTGACGGTGCGGGACGACTACGGCTTCCGGACACCGGCGTTGGCCGCCCTGCCGTCGGACGCGCGCGTGCTTCTGGTCACCGCCCACCGGCGGGAGAACTACGGCGAAGGGTTTGTCAACATTTTCTGGGCGCTGCGCGATCTGGTCACCTGTTACCAGGACATTCACATCGTGTTGCCAGTGCATTTGAATCCGGCGGTCCGAGAGACGGCGAACCGGATCCTCGACCATGTACCGCGCATCCATCTGATCGATCCGCTGCCGGTGGATGAACTGCACAACCTTATGGCGCGCTGCTACTTCGTCCTCACCGATTCGGGGGGGCTCCAGGAGGAAGCGCCCGCGCTGGGCTGCCCCGTGCTGGTGATGCGCCGTGAGACGGAACGTCCCGAGGCGGTGGAGGCGGGGACCGTACGCATGGCGGGCGCGGACCGGCGCGACATCGTGGCCATGGCGGCGACACTGCTGGACAATGCGGCGGAGTACACGAAAATGGCAAAAGCCGTGAACCCCTACGGCGACGGTGAGGCTTGCCGGCGGATTGTCGAGGCCGTCTTGTATCACTATGGCCTGCGCGCCGCGCCGCCGGATGTGTTTGATGCGGGAGGAACGTCGAAGGGAGGAGTATCGAGTTGAGACGAAGGAGGTCCCGAACCCGGAAAGGGATGTTGACTGTATTGCTGCCCACGGTGATCGTCGTGGTGGTCCTGATGTCTGTTACGCTGTACTTGTTTCGTGCTCCGACGACGGTAGGGCCGGAGATTGTCCTGCCGTCCCCCTCGCCGACGTGGCAGCCGGCGCCGTCCTCGCCCGGGGTTTCGCCGACGCTCTCTCTGCCGACGCCCGTCTCCCCGCCCGCCTTTGTAGCGGACATCGACCGCACCAACGCCCAGCAGATCCTCTCCGAGCTGAAACAACCGCCCGAGTACAGCAGCGTCTGGCAGGTAGAGTGGTTCTGGGAAGGCGGCAGCTCGGGGCCGATGGAGCGGCGCGTGTTCGCGGTGGACGGCTACACTCGGGCGGAGATCTACGACGCCGAGCATCAGTTGTCCGCCAATTTGCTCACGGGCCGGACCCGCGTCTTCCTCTGGGCGTCGCAGGGGAGCCCGTACCACCCGACAGCGCGTGGCAGCATCGCCATCGAGGACGAGGCTGGTTTGGCCGCCTATGGGCCGCTGCTTGCCTGTGATCCGGCGGAGATCCTCTCCGCCTCCTACCTCGTGTGGGAGAACAAGCCCTGTATCTTCGTGGAGTCGCAGGCGGCCAAGTCCAAATATGTGCATGCCTGGTGGATCTCCTTGGAAAACGGCTTTCTGCTCCGCATGGAGAAGAGGCTGGACGGGATTTTGAAATACAGCTGCGTGCTTCAGTCCGTGGAGCCGTACCGGCCGTCCGACGAAGTATTTCGGCTGCCGGACGCACAACTTGCCATGAATCTAGACTGATGGTTCAAGAGTCAAAGTCCGGCGAACAGGAGAAGCGCGAGTAGGACGAGGGTTTCATCGTCCTCGCTCTCAAGGCACAGAAACAGCGTGACAAGCAGCAGCAGGATATCCCCGGCGTCCCGCCCGGTAAGGGCCTTAGGCGCCGGGGCATGTGTTTTTTGCGCGGACAGGGCGCGTTTCGGCGGCGCCGGATGCGCTTCGGCGGCAGGCGCCGCGTCCCGCACGGGCGTCTCGGGGTAGCGGCTATGCATGCTTCTCGCCTCCAGACGTCGTCTGGTATCCGGTGTACACCGCACGGGCGAGCCGGACGAGCTCGGCAATCCGCTCCACTTGAGCCCGTCTCTCCGGGCGCAGGTAGGGTCGCAGGGCGAGCAGCAGGGTTTCGCCGCGTGTTGTGTCGTCGGCCTCGCTGCGACAGGCCTCAAGCAGCGCCAGAAAGACCGCGGCAGGGGTGTGGGCATCGTCCACCGTGTCCGCCGGCTCGCTTGGTTCGGGTCCGGGCGGGGACGTGTGCGCCGTGTGAAGCAGAGCCTCCGGCGCGTCGGGCGCGAGGGGGAAGGATGTATCCATGGCCTTGCCTCCTTCATGAATGATTCAAACGTCAAAAGTCTCGTCTGCCGTTGGCCGGCGATTGATTCCGCCACGTTTGTTTTACTATATGCGGCGAGGGCCGTTTTTGGAACGGGGGCGTAGCCATTGACCCGTATTTTGCTGTTTTCCGACACTCATGGCCATCTGGGTTGTATGCGCTCTGTGGTGGAGAACCGTCCGGCCGGACTGATCATTCACCTCGGGGATTTTTCCCGGGACATCCGCGCTCTCTCCCTGCCGCCCGGCAGTCCCGCGCCGATCACGGTGCAGGGCAATTGCGACATGGCCGCCGGGGGCGAGACGGTCCGGATGCTGAGGGTGGAGGACGTGACGTTTTTTCTGACGCACGGGCATCTGCACGACGTCAAACGCACGATGCATACCCTGGCCGCGGCGGCCCAAAAAGCCGGCGCCCGGGCGGCTCTGTTTGGCCACACGCACATGCCTTTCTGCGAAGATGAGAACGGCTTGCTCCTCTTCAATCCCGGCAGCCTCAGTTTTCCCCGCTTCGGTCCCGTCACCTACGGTCTGATCGAAGTGGATGGCCGCGACCTGTCCACCCAAATCGTCCCCGTCTAGCAGAGACCCATCGGTCTCCGCCGCCCGCAACGCAACATCATGCGCAAGGGCCGTCCCCGCGTGGCCCCGGCAGGCCCCAACAGATAAAGACCCATCACCAGGGGGGGGGGGGGCGCCGGCGGGGGGGGGGGGGGCGCCCCCCCCCAA
>JAISCT010000003.1 GCA_031265355.1 Oscillospiraceae bacterium
AATGTAACTTCGTCCGTAAACACCGTTCCCATAGCACCCATCCCAGGTGCTTCATCCATAAGCCGTCCTCGAATTGACACAAGCTTTACAGCTTCTTCCAAGCTCATGATGCCTGCTATGACAGCAGCCGGATACTCTCCGATACTATGGCCCATTACTATATCCGGAACTACACCAAGGCTCTCCCACATTTTACAAAGGGCATATTCAATAGCAAAAATCAGTGGCTGGGCATACATCGTCTTCTCAACCATATCGCTATTGGCATTTTCTCTATAAAGCAAATCAATGATCGATTTTAAGATATAAGGCCTCCAAAGCTTATCACATAAGTACATCGATTCTCGAAATACTTCATTGGTAGCAAAGAGCGTTTTCCCCATATTAACATATTGAGATCCTTGTCCAGTGAACATAAATACCAGTTTTTTGCTTTTTTGTAAAAAAGTTTTTCGTCCAGCATTGCATTCAATACCTTCCGACTCTGTGCCTGCAAAAAATGATTTCAGACGGTAAAGCAACTCTTCTTTGGATTCTCCAATTGCAACCAATCGATAATTAAAATCCGTTCTGCCTCTGTTCGCACTATAGAGTATGTCCGCTAAATCATCCTCTTCATGTGCATCAATACACTGAATAAATTTAAGAACATAGTTACGTAATGCCTTCTCACTCTTTGCTGAGATTTTCAAGATATAGGGAAACCCTTCTCTTTTTCCCAGCCGAGATGTTTCCTGCATGCGCTGCTCTTTATATTCTTCTACAATAATGTGGGCATTAGAACCGCCAAATCCAAAACCACTGATCGCAGCTCTTCTGACGCCATCTTCCTTTTTCCATTCAATATGTTTGTCAACCACGCGAAGCGGAATATGATCCCAGTCTATCAGCGGATTTGGTGTCTGAAAATACAGATTGGCTGGCACCAAAGCATATTTCATGGAAAGCAAGACTTTAATTAAGGAAGCAATTCCAGAGGCCGGTTCTAAGTGGCCGATATTGGATTTTACTGAACCAATTCTCAACGGATTATCCATCGTCCTACCCTTACCATAGGTTTCCGCAACAGCACTAACTTCTATAGGATCTCCTAGTTTTGTCCCTGTCCCATGCATTTCCATATAATCCACATCGCTTGGCTGTAAATGGGCTCTCTTTAAGGTTCTTCGAATTAAATTAGCCTGGGAATTTCCGTTGGGAGCCGTCAAGCCATTACTATGCCCGTCCTGATTAATTCCAGTACCGCAAATTACCCCGTAAATGACATCCTTGTCCATAATGGCTTTGGAAAGCTTTTTCAAAAGTACGACGCCTCCGCCTTCTCCTCTTCCATAGCCATTAGCGCTCGCGTCAAATGCCTTGCTGTGTCCATCCGGCGATGTCGCGCGTAATTTTGTAAAACCTATACTATTAGCTGGGGACAACAATAAATTGACCCCAGCCACCACAGCCAATTCAGTTTCGTCCATCTGTATCGCATTACACGCAAGATGCAACGCCGTTAAAGCGGATGAACATGCCGTATCAACCGCAAAACTAGGCCCTTCAAAACCAAAAGTATATGATAACCTACCACATGCGACGCTAAAACTTGTCCCCGTAAGTGAGTAGGCATCGATTTGCGTCAGATCCCCAGAACTGAGGTGGGCTTGCGTATACTCATTGGAAGAAATACCAAGATATACGCCTGTATCACTACCATTGAATTTTGTAATATCCAAACACGCATTTTCAAACGCTTCCCAAGTAAGTTCCAGCAACAAACGCTGTTGTGGATCTGTAGCCGCCGCTTCTCTAGGTGATATATTAAAAAACTTCGCATCAAATTCATCAATCGGCAACTTCAAAAATCCCGACTTCCGACAATACATCTTACCAGGCACCGTTTCATCCCCAGCATAATATCGATCTACGTCCCATCGTGTTTCAGGAATTTCTATAACGCCGTCTACACCATTCACTAACATTTCCCAGAATTGATCGATATCGTTCGCCCCACCTGGGAAACGGCAACTCATCCCAATAATTGCAATTTTATTATCACCCTGAGCTTTTGAATTCTCTGAATTCTCTTTTTGCTTCTCTCTCTGTTCGGGCATTTTCGTTGAAAGTGAAGAAGCAATCAAACTGGCCAGTTGATCTGGTGTTGGATGATTAAAGATATCAGACACTTGAATATCCACAGAAAACACCTCACTCAGCGAACGAAGTAGAAGTGGTATATTAACGGAAATAATCCCATATTCTTGAAAGGTAAGGTTAAAATCACTTACCTGGATTCCAAACAGATTATACAATGTCTCTACAATAGTGTCCAGAATTCTATCTTTTTTCCACATCTCTGACTTTTGTTGTTTTTGCATCAAATAACTTGCGATCTGATTGGCCATAATAGTATACTCCCCTTTATTATACAAATACGTAAGTTCTATTCTCCTAATTTTTCCACTTCCCGTTTTTGGTAGCTCCAAAATCGGAATAACATCATCCAAAATTACGCCTACCCTCTCAAAGGCCAATTGCTTGGCCTTTTGTATCAAAGTAATAAACGCCTCAACATTGACTGCTTTGTGCATATCCAAATCAGTCGCCACAAAAGCGATGATTCCCTCCGCTTTCTTTCCTATTTGAAATCCATTTGTAACAACAACCTGCTTCCATAAATCTGTATCCATCGCCTGTCTTAGTATATTTTCAACCTGAATACAGGAATATTTTTTCCCATTGCTAATTACCAGTTCTTTTTCTCGTCCAACAACAACCAACTTTCCATGGATCATAAAACCAATGTCTCCAGTAAACCACCACCGATCTTTGATCAATACATTACGTGTTTCTTTCGAATCTTTATAATATTCTCTTGCAACGGATGGTCCTTGCAAAGCAATATAACCAAATGTCTTTTCTGGTAGCAGATTTCCCTCATCATCTAAAATAACGATTTCTACCGAACAAATCGGCGTGCCCATCTCTAAAAAAGTGACTTCATTTGAAAGTTTCGATACTTCGCAATCGACGACCGCCCCTATTTCAATCTCTGAGTTCGATATCCGATAACAATAAACAGACGACTGATATTCGCCAGAAGCTACCATAACGGTCGCTTCTGCCAAACCATAGGCTGGTAAAAAAGCCGACTTTGACAGATGCTGTTTCTGAAGCAACTCCAAAAATTGCTCAACAAGATCCGAACCAACTTGCTCTCCCCCTAATAACATGGATTTAACACAGGACAAATCCCACTGAATCGGTACATTGGCCTTTAAATAAAAATTGATAAAATGTTTGAGCGCAAATGGGATTGTACCAATGCGTGTAATCCTGTACTCTTGCACCATGTTCATCCACAACAAAGGGTTTTGCATATAAGCCGACGTAGGAATCAAGTATTGATCAATACCCACAACGATCGACATCAAATGGTATACCACCAAACCATAACAATGTGTTAATGGTTGCCACGATAATATTGTATCTCGCTGATCTAGTTCATAATGTTTAACCATGGCATGGATGTTAGCCATCAGATTGGAATTTGTAATGGCCGCTCCCCGTGGAATACCGGTTGAACCGGAGGAAAATTGTACATATACAAGATCGTCCCCTTTGGGAATAACGACATCTGTTATCGAAAAATCCGGTGCATTTACATAATCAATCTGAGAAAGATTCACTCCTCGGTCATTTTCTTCTATAGAAAAAAAATTTTCTATAGAAGCTCCGTACAATAGATACGGATGGTCCAATTTTTCAAGGATTTGTTCCACCATCTTATTTCTATATTCATTGTTTTCAGCACTAACAGGGATCGCTATAAATCCATGGATCGCACAAGCCCAAAACCCATACATATATCGCTCAGTATCAGAACAACAAAGTAGGACTTCGGAACCTCTCCGGGCACCTCGTGCTAATAATTGCTTTCCTGTCAACAATGCTCTATTCCAAAGCATTTTGTAAGAAATATATATTCTTGCATCGGATTTAAGAATCGTAACCCCTTTACTACTTTGACTCAAGTCCACCAACGATGATACTATGCTGTCTTTTATATTAAATTGTCGAACAGACAATTCTCTCCACCCCTTTCAGAAAATTTGTTCGCTTAAAAAACCCGCCTACTGTCCTCCACAGAATCGAACGTTAGACTACAATACTTCTCTCCCTTTTTACAAGCAAGAGTTGTTTTTCCATTTCCGCTATAACATCTTCCAGATCTTCGATAATTTGATAATCGGCATAATCAAATATAGTAGCTTTTTTATCTGTATTCACTGCAATAATCAAATCTGCATTTTTGATGCCAACAATATGCTGACTTGCGCCTGAAACGCCAAATCCTAAATATATTTTAGGAGCAATGCTGTTTCCAGACTGACCAATTTGGCGTTCTTTTTCTATCAAACCCATTTCAACAGCCGCCCGCGTTCCAATGATGCCAGCACCACAACGCATCGCAAGCTGAGAAATACGGTCACATGTCTCCTTTTTTTTAACTCCTCGGCCAACACAAAAAGCAATCGAAACTTTTTCCAAATCCATTCCTATCTTTTGCGGAATTTGAACACACTCCAAAATTTCCAAAAACGAATGATCCAAATCATCGTTACTTAGTAGGGTTGGAAAAGTCTCAATTTTCCCTGTTGTTCCATATTCCCACGTTTTTTTGACAAATACATCTTTTTTAATTGTTCCCATCCGAATATTACAGTTAATATATCGAATTTTTGCCAACATCGTTTGATTCATCGCGGTGCGATAAAAAGAGAAATCATCTTCCAATGTCACATCAATACAATCTGCCGTCAAACCAACGTCCAATCGTACGGAAAGCTTTGCCGCGACTGCTTTTCCCCAATCTGTTGCCGGAAATAAAACTACAGCCGGTTCATGTTGTCGAATAACCGATGCCAAAATATCACAAACCCCTCCCATGGAAGGTGACCGATTACACTCGAAGAGAAAAACATAATGCGCACCATAATACAGTAAAGTCTCAAGACGCTCCTGTCGATACGTCCCTACACACAGAGCCGCTACTTTGCTTCGGTAATGTTCCGCGAGGGATCTCGCTTTCGATAGAATCTGCAAAATATGTTCACTAACAAACTCATTGGTGTCGGCTACCACCAATATCTTTTTATCACTCATACACTTACTCCATACCTCTCTTTAGAAGGATTTCCTCCTCGCAACACGTGAAATAGAAATGTTGCCTTACTCTCCACTGAGCCTACTAATTCTACATTTTTCTTTTTAATTAATTCATTTTTTACCTCCAATACTTTCGTTTTGGACCCAGACAGACCACATTGTTGGACATCCACATACAAATCTGCGGCATTCCATATTGAAATTTCCTTTTTCCGCGCACGCTTCATAGCCAACAGGCTGATCTGCGGTTGAGTCAATCTGAAATCACAAAAGGCTACAGCAACTGGCAACTTCAACCGCATCTTGACTATTTCTCTCTTTGTATTTTGCTTGACTATTATTGTGTCATCATCTAAATCTACTATGTCTTCAATTTGTGTCACACACCTATAATTCATACGTTCACTTAAACCATATACGACTTGTCCGGTCTCTCCATCCAATGCCTTCTCACCAAATGCAATTATGTCAGTATATCCAATTTTTTTCAAGGCTCCCCACAAAACATAACTTGTGGCCACCGTATCTGACCCACTAAAAGCAATATCATTTAACAATATCGCCTGGTCCACACCTAAAGCTATTGTTTTGATCAAAATAGATTTTGACCCCTGTGAACCCATACATAAACTAATAACTTCACATTCACAATCGCGTTTCAGCTGGATACAACGCTCTAAAGTATACAAATCATATGGGTTCATCACGAATTGATCTTGGCGTTCCTCGTTTGGATAAACAAACTCGCTTCGAACTGGTTTAATACAAACAACAATTCGCATAATATTACATGTGATGAAAAACAGAACATCATTTACATCACATGATCTCCTTCCCTCATAAATTTGTCGAGACAGCAAAGAACTGCAAATTATTAAACGGAGTTACGATTTCTGCCGCTCAAAAGGAATGTAAAGCGCAAACCCACCAAAGATTGAATCTATGATTTTGTCCACAAAACTCACACTTTTTCTGTCTAAGTCTAATTATCCATATCGGATATCTACCATCTCAAAAATTGTATTCTTCTGCATCTCATTGGTGCCAGAATAGATACTACAAGCAATTGCATCCCTAAATTCTCTTTCGATATCATATTCCTGCGTATATCCATAAGCGCCAAAAATCTGCAACGCATCCCTACATGTTTGGATATATGCTTCACTTACAAATAATTTGAATATTGAAGTCTCTAAATATGCAGAGCGATTCTGATCTTTCAGCCATCCTATTTTATACAACATAAGTTTGACCAATTCAATACTGGTTTCCATTTGTGCAATTTTGTGTGATACAGCTTGGAATTCTTTAATTGATTTTCCGAATTGTTTCCTTTTCTTCACTTGTTCTAAACAAAGTTCCATAATGCGTTGCATCGCACCAACGTGCGGAACAAATTCATAATAGCGTTCCCATTCAATAGCTTGCGTTAAGATTTTGGAGCCACTATGGCACGTACCTATAATATTTGCCTCAGGAACTCTTACATTCTCAAAAAGAATTTCACTAGTCGGACAAGCATTCAAACCCATTTTTTTTATATCTTCTCCAACCTTAACACCTTCGAAGTCTTTTTCAATTACAAATGCCGTCATCTTTTTCACAGGTTCCCATTGTGTAACAGCAAAAACAACAAAGATGTCAGCAATTGGTCCATTTGAAATAAACATTTTTGTACCATTAACAATATAATCTTCGCCGTCTTTTTCCGCTCGCGTTACCATACTCAAAGCATCAGAACCAGATTCTGCCTCCGTTATGGCAATAGCTCCAATCTTTCTTCCACTCACCATCGAAGATAGGTATTTATCTCTTAATTGCTCCGAACCATATAAATAAATAATATTTTGCGAAACCCAAATATGATTATTCACAGCAAAAACAAATCCATTGTTCTTACATGCGTATCCCAACGCTTCCAAAGCAATCCCTGCTGTCAAATAACTTTCTTCCAAACCTCCATATTTTTCCGATACCGTAATTCCTAAAAAGCCAAAATTGGACAATTCCTCCCACATCTCTAAACTAAATTTCTCTAAGGATTCATTTTTATTAAGAGTCATACGCGCGAAATCAATAATTCCCTGTCGATATTCTTTCTGTTCTTTCGTCAAAGTAAAATCCATAAATATCCACCCTATTACTCGTTCTACAACGCAAGATACACTCACTTTGCACTCCTAAATATGACTACATAGGTATTTTATGAAAAAATTTCACTATACTTAATCACTGTACCTTATTCCGCCAAGAGACAATTCTGCAATGCCCTCACCTGTACATAGGTCGGTATCTGTCGTTCTTGTGACAAATCCGCTTCCATTGTAATAAAGGCTGCATTTCTCTCTTTTTCTTTAAACCCATTAAATTTGTAAGTAATATACATAACTCGATTTTGTTCGGTGGGTACAAACCGCGCATGTAAGGCAACCATTGATTTTCTAGCTCGATTAATGATGAGATTGAGAAGAACGTTCCCAACTCCTTTTGCCATCACTCTACAAGACATCAAAAGCAACTTCAGATCCCAAACCCTCTCAGTTCTTTCAATCAGCGCCAATCCAATTTTTCCATATTCACCGAATTTGTCATCCAATTGCGCCACCAAGAGTTCATGACTATCAGATGTCATAAAACTCTTTAGCTCATTATAAGAATACACATAACCCGTCGAATTCAGCTGATGCGTCCTAACAGTTAACTCTTCCATACGCTCTAAATCAGACTCCATTGCAAGGCCAATTATCAACACCATATTCAATGTAGCCAAAAAATCTTCTTTGGTTCCACAAAAATCTTTTTCGATCATATCACGCTGAATATCGTTTTGGTACATTTTACGTCTATTTTGGGAGTCACAAGTGATAAATTTCGGATTCATCCGATCCATATCTAAGATCTTTGAAGCCTGGTCGACATGTATACATAAAATCTGCGGATGGGTAAACGCAACCTCCTGCAATTCAAATTCCTGATCATCCACAAATGCTAATGTATCAATTCCAATGTTGATCTTCTGAGCAATTATTGTCATTGCCTCAGATTTAGCATCCCAATTGAGTTGCGGATAAATGAAATACTCCCATATTCCAAATTGCACTAATTTTTCTTTTGCTCGTTCATAAGTATTCTTACTGCTAATAGACTGAAGAATGCCTCGACTATCCAGAGTTTTAATAATATGGACTATATTCGCATCCACCACCTGCACATCTTCCTCGCTAAGGATTCCTTCCCATATTGTATTATCTAGATCCCATACCACACATTTAATTTTGTTTTCATTGTTCATAAATTAACCTCATTCTTATAATTTCGACTGTACTAATTGAATAATTGAATCTACACTCTTGAAGTTTTCAAGATCCAATTCATCATTCGCAATTCCAATCCCCCATGAATTTTCAACAAAACTAACTAACTGCATAGCAAACAGAGAACTCAAAAGCCCTTTTTCAAAAATATTATCACCATCCTGCAAGTCAGATATATCCATAAACTTGCTAAAAAAAACCCTTATCCTTTGCTTATCATCCATTTGCAATCCTCTTTTCAAAATAGCTATTTATAATCTATTTGATACACTATTCAATATTCATAAAATCCCACTCCACTTTTTTGCCCCAACTTCCCTGCATAAACCATCTTCTTCAGCAAAGGGCAAGCTCTAAATTTCGAGTCTTCATATTGATCATACAAGACTTTTAACGAATCCAATACCGTATCGATTCCGATTAGATCTGCTGTTTGCAACGGGCCCATCTTATGACCATAAGCCTGCTTAAAAATTGTATCAATTTGTACTGGTGTCGCAACACCTTCATAAACCAGAAAGGCAGCCTCATTCATAAAAAGATGAGATAAACGATTTGAAACAAAGCCTGGACTATCATTGACGACTTCAATAGAAATTCCCACATTTTGCAGAAATACATTGATTTTTTCTATTGTCTCTTCTGAAGTAAACTCGCTACGAATCACCTCAGAAAAATGAATCATCGGAACTGGATTCATGAAATGAACCCCAACAACTCTATCTGCTCGTTTCGTAAAGGACGCAATATAGGTAATAGGGATACAAGATGTATTCACCATATAAACGCACTCATCTATGCATACACTTTCCAGTTCTTGGTATACTTTTCGTTTTACTTCAACATCTTCTGATACATTTTCAATAACATAATCCACACTAACCAATACACCACAATCCGTAGAAGTTGTGAGTCTAGCCATCATCTCCTGAACGTTGCTTTTGGCCTTAAACATATTATGGATCAAAAGATTTCTCTGAATGCTTTTTATCGCGTCCTTTAAAATATCTTCTCGAATATCAACAAGAAATACAGAATAATCATGTTCCATCATCCGTTGGGCAACCCCTCTGCCCATGACCCCTGCACCCACAACCCCGATACACTTTCCCAAATTGGCTTCCTCCTTCTATGAGATATTTTACAGGAAATAAATTTCCTATTTCACTCATCTAAACCGTTGATATAAATCCTCTCGGCGATCCTGTTTAAAAGGGAACTTTAATCGATAATCTTCAACATTATCATAAAGATCAAATAACATTGCACCATCCTGATGCTGTTGTGCAGTCACCGTCTCTCCATTCGGATTAATCACAGCGCTGTCTCCTGAATAGCATACATGCCCTTGTTCTCCAATACAATTCACGCCCAATATATAACATTGATTTTCAATTGCTCGAGCTCTCAGCAAACAATTCCAATGGGCGATTCTTACCTTCGGCCAATTGGCAGCGACAATAATAAAAGAAGCTTTTTTTGACATTATCTGAAAAAGCTCTGGAAATCGCAGGTCATAACAAATTGCAGTAGAAAAAACGTAGTTTTGTAATTGGAAAAAACACAGCTTCTCTCCAGCAACAAAACTTTGATCCTCTTTTGCAAACGAAAACGGATGAATTTTAACATAATCGGATAAAATGACTCCGGACGCATGTAAAACTGTATAATGATTTTCAGCCAGATCTCTATTTCTTTTAACCCAACCAAAACCAATCGCAAGTTCTTTAGAGTCCATCCACGACAAGACACGTTCGTATAGATTATGTTCCGATGTTTTCTCCGTATTCATAGAAAAACCAGTAAAACTCATCTCTGGAAACAAAATAAGATCAGCAGCGTTATATATCGCTTTCTTTATCACTTCTTGCGCCTTTTGGTAGTTGCTCTGTTTATTTTCAAAAATAATATCTGTTTGACAAATTGCTATTCTCATTTCACCAAGCTCCAATAATAACAATGACAAATTATATTCCTTATTCCTCAAATTTCTGTTGCTTCTGAAGGCCTTGGCAAGCAAAGCATTTATCGGTTCAAATATTTGATCGGGAGCTTGATCCATAGAAACGATCGTAGTGCTTCTCAATAAAATTAGGTCTGAACCTTCTTTTTTGCCTGTGGGGACTGTGACCAGACATAACCGCATCCGAATGTCCGTGTTGGTCATCCCTGACACTTCCGCATATGTCAGACCCTGTCTAGCAGCAACGCTTCTGTATATCCCCTACTGTCGATTTGCCACAGTTCACACTGGTAGCAATCTCTCGTTGCGAGAGCCCTTGCTCCCACAATCTCATGAATTCCAGAATACTCACAATTTCTATGCATCTCATTTTCATCTCCCTCGTACAACAAGCTCAGCTATTATACAGTAGATTTGTTTTTCTTGATGCCGACCGCGCTACCCGGATGCTGTGCGATTACCCACTTTCAATTTCGCCGCAATATCGGTGACCAAAGCAGTTGTGGTATGAATTTACGCACCACGCTCCGTGTACAGGCACCTCAATTTCAACATATTGGGGGTGTGGTGCACAAATATACAAAAATCACAGCTCATTAAGAATTACGGCCACTTCTAAATGTCTCTTCCCTTGTTGCCATTGCCCATCCGCATGTACGCGTGTGGACCCCCCTTAAGTGGGCACTGCTTTTGGCTGTCCATAGGCAACTTGCTCCGGCTCTTGATGGACATTTAGCCTCGGCGCTCGGCACGGCAGGTGAGCGCCGAGCGCGACGAACGGTTACAATATATATCAGATCTTCCCATAAGTCAACAGTAATTATCTGTAGATTTTTTGAAATTTATCCCTACTTCTTCGCCATGTTTTTCCTATTTGTTTCCATTTTCGATCTGAATCTGTCAAAAATAAATCATTTCGACACTTTTTGTTCACTCAGTTGCATGCAAAAGCATGCAAAAAAATATTCAACTATTTAGTGAACCTATATCCGCAGTCACCTAAAAACCACGTTGACCACCCATTCAAGCTTATAGCTGTCACAAGGCAAAGCGCTCCCCGCGAATATGGGGAACGCTTTGCCTTGTGATGGGCGCGGCCCGGGGCGTCTTCACGCCGGAATTCGGCCAACACGGTCTCCCGCGCTACTCTCTGTACCGCAGGCCAAATCACTTAAAATACGTGGGGTATTTTTGCCGGATCAGCTCTTCGTCGATTTTATACCGCGACAGATGCTTCTCCACATGGAACTTCGCGGCCGCCTTGTCCTTCTCTTTGACGGCCACGAGAATGGATTGGTGGTCCGACACGATCTTGATGTCTTTGATCGTGTTGAGGCTCATCTTGCGCACGCGGTCAAAGTGCACGGCCATGGACTCCAGAAAATAATACGTCTGCGCCTTGTTGGCGATCAGGAAGATCCGCTTGTGGAACATATCGTCCAGTTCCAGCAATTTGTCGGCGCTGTTGTTGGCGAGACAAAAATTCTGCCTCGCCAGATTCTCTTCCAGCGCGAGGACGTCGTCCTCGCTGGCCGCGTCACAGGCGAGCTCCACCACGGCGACCTCCAAAACCAAGCGCATGAAACGGGCCTCTTCGACGAGATTGTAGTCGATTTTCGAGATCATACTTCCCTTCTGCGGATACACCTCGACAATCTTCGTCTTGCTGAGTTCGATCAGCGCCTCGCGCACCGGCGTCCGCGAGAAACCGATCTTGGCCGCGAGATCGGCTTCGCTGACCATCGTCCCCGGCTCCAGTTCCAGCATGATGATGGCTTTTTTCAAGATGCGGTAAGCGCGGTCCCGGGCCGACTCCCTCATCGGAAACTCCGTGTACATCTCCAGAGGAATCGACCTCCTTTCACACAAAATGGCTGTCCGCCTAATTATACCATATGTCGCGCCTGTCTGCCAGTATTTTAGTGTATTAGGGCACTACGATGAGAGGCGCCCATTTCTTGCTCGGCAAACGGGGCGCCGCTCTCCTTTCGGGGACGACAAATTTTCTAGAGATTCAGAGATCGGGCCGTTACCGCTGGACCCGAGCGCCGGCGCCCTTCATCAGGGCCTCCACCTCGCTCTTACGGGCCATAGAGGTGTCCCCGGGGGTGGTCATGGCGAGCGCGCCGTGGGCCGCGCCATAGCCCACGGCAGCGGCGGCAGAACCGGTGGTCATCAGGCCGTAGATAAGGCCCGAGGCAAAGCTGTCGCCCCCGCCCACCCGGTCCAGAATCTCCAGGGCGGGATAGTCGTCCGCCTTGTGCACCACGCCGTCTGACCAGGCGATGGCGGACCAGTCGTTGACCGTGGCGGTCTTGACCTCTCGCAGGGTGGTGGCGATGACCTTGAAGTTGGGGTAGGCCCTGGCAGCCTGGTCGATCATGGCCTTGTAGCCGTCGATAGAGAGTTTCTTCAGGTCGCCGCCCTCGATTTCAAAGCCGAGGCAGGCGGTAAAGTCCTCTTCGTTGCCAATCATCACATCGATGTACTGGGCGATTTCTTTGTTGACTTCCTGCGCCTTGGCCTTGCCGCCGATCTCCCGCCAGAGAGAGGGACGATAGTTGAGGTCATAGCTGACGGCGGTTCCGTACTTCTTGGCCGCCTTGACCGCCTCGACGACCACTTGGGCGGTGGTCTCGGACAGCGCGGCATAGATGCCGCCGGTGTGGAGCCAGCGGGCGCCCAGTGCGCCGAAGATGCGGTCCCAGTCGACGTCGCCGGGTTTCATCTGGCTGGCGGCGGTATAGGCGCGGTCCGAGATGCCCAGCGCGCCCCGCACGCCATAGCCGCGCTCGGTGAAGTTGATACCGTTGCGCGCCTTGCGGCCGATGCCGTCAAAGGGAACCCACCGGATAAACTCCGTGCCCACGCCGCCCTGCTGAATGAAGTCCTCGATGAGGTAGCCGACGTCATTCTCCGCCAGGGCTGTGACGACGGCGGTGTCCATGCCGAAACACTTCTTCAGGCCGCGGGCGACGTTATACTCGCCGCCGCCCTCCCAGGCGGTGAAACGGCGGGCGGTGCGGATACGCCCCTCACCGGGGTCCAGGCGCAGCATGACTTCGCCCAGAGAGATGAGGTCGTATTTGCAATCTTTCTTGTCTCTCAAATTCAAGTCCATAACTCTCTCCTTAACCGCGGGGCTGCCCGCTCTGTAACTCTCACAAACCGCCGCCCTCCGCCCAAGGGCGAAGGGCGGCAGCACAACACATGTGTAGGGTTTGCTTTAGCCGCCGTTTACGACGTTCTGGACCTCGGCGGAGTCCACATTGGCGTTGTCGACGACCATAACGCCGGTGTCGACGACCTTCTCTGTCACGGTGCCGCCGTTGGCGATCTCCAGGGCTTTCTTGATGCCGTCGTAGCCCATGTAATATTGGCGCTGCAAAACGGTGGCGACGTTGTAATCGGCGTTGCGGACAATGGCCTCCATCTCGGCGGAGAAGTCAAAGCCGACCATGGTGATGTCCGTGCGGCCCGACTCCTCAAGCGCCTTAACGAAGCCGACGGTGGAGCCGTTGTTGGGGGCAAAGAAACCGATCAGGTTGGGATACGAGGTGATGAAGTCCTGGCCGAAGGTGAGGGCCTTCTGGGCGTCGCCGTCGTTGACCTTGATCTCGTCCCACAGGACCTTCCAGGCGGCGGGGGCGTTGGCATCCCAGTACTCCTTGAAACCATCGTCGCGGTCGATGATGGCCTGAGAACCGGTGGAGCCGACGGTGACGGCGATGACGCCTTCTTTGTCCTCGGGCGTGCCAATGGCTCTCAGTTTCGTGAGCATTGCCTCGGCGGCCAGCCTGCCGGCGGCGATGTTGTCAGTGAGATAGGCGGCGCTGTAGTCCTCGGTGTCAACGGAGGAATCGATGAGGATGATGGGGATACCGGCCTTGAACTGCTCGGAGACGGGCGCGGCCATGGCCTTGCGGTCCAGAGGCGCGATGACGATGCCGTCAGCTTTGGCGGAGACGGCGTCCTGCAGCAGGGCGACCTGTTTCTCAACCTCGGACTCGGCGGCGGTGCCGATGATGACCACATTACAGCCCAGATCCTCGCCGGCCTTGCGGGCGCCGGCCTCAACTATGGACCAATACTGGTTACCCAGCACCTTCACCAGAATATAGATGGTCTTCTTCTCAGCGGCGGGCGGCGTGTTGGGCGCGGGCGGATCGTTTGCGGCGGACGAATCGCCTGTGGTGGAAGTGCCGGAACCGGCGGGAGACGTGCTGGGGACGTCGCCTGTGGCGCAAGCGACCAGAGCACACATCATGGCAAGGGCGAGGACAAGCGCGGTCAGTTTTTTCATTTTGATTTTCCCCCTATATAATTTTATAGTTTCCGGTGGGTACCGGTCAACTAACCAGCCTTGGCTTGGGACGTGAAGAAACGCGTATAGAGTACCCGCAGAGGGGAAGGCGTCACAGAGCCGCTCCTGCGGTGGCGGCGCATCTGCTGGGCGACGGCGATGACCAGAATCATGCCAATGATGACCTGCTGCCAGTAAGAGTTGACGCCTATCAGATTCAGGCCATTGCGGATCACGCCCATCATAAGGGCGCCGATGATGGTATTGAGGATGTTGCCCTCGCCGCCGGTGATGGCGATGCCGCCCAGAACGGCGGCCGCAATGGCTTCCATCTCGTAGCCGTTGCCGGCCATAGGCTGGGCGGAGGACATACGGGAGGCCACCAAGATGCCGCAGATGGCGGCGGAAAAACCGGACATGCAGTAAGCGAACATACGGGTGCCCACAGCGTTGATGCCGGAGAGCTTGGCCGCCTCGAGGTTGGAGCCGCAGGCGTAAATCTGACGGCCGATACGGGTCTTGGCCAGCACAACACCCAGAATCAGCGCGTAGACCAGCATGATGATGACGCTGTACGGAAGGCCGCCGGGGAAGCGTCCGCCGCCGAGCTGATAGAACCACCACTGCGTGCCGCCCACAGCACCGACAGCCTCGCCCGGGATATCCACGGTATAGACCGGGGCGCCGTCGACCAGACCGTTTGCAAGGCCGCGGTACACCCACTGGGTGCCGAGGGTGGCGACGAAGGGGATGACGCCTAAAATCTCGATAAAGTAGCCGTTCATGATGCCGGTGAGGACACCCATGATCAGGCACAGGACAATGCACAGCCACATGGGCCACCCGCGCACCAGCAGGGACACCACGATGATGCCGGACAGCGCCATGGACGCGCCGGCTGACAAGTCGTTGCCTCCGCAGACCAGACAGAAGGTCAGGCCGCAGCCGATGATGGCGTAGGTGACGATCTGCTGCAGCAGATTCTGAATGTTGTTGGTCGAAAGAAACACACCGGGCCTTAAGAAAGCGAACAGGACAAACAGGGCGATCAGCAGAAACATGGACGATATGGCACGTTTGGTCGCTACGCCAAGGTTCCCATAGAACCCGGAGAATGCATTGTTGCTTTCCTTCTTCTCTATTTTTCGCATCTAACTCACGCTCCTCGAAGAAATCACGGGGGCCTCCTTGGCCTCCAATTTATTGTAACCGGCGGCGAGGTACAAAAGCTCCTCCTGAGACGTCTTTTGGGTCTCCAGCTCGCCGTTGATGCTCCCCTCGTGGATCACAAGCACGCGGTCGCTCATGCCTAAAATCTCAGGCAACTCCGAAGAGATCATGACGATGGCGACGCCCTGATCGCTGAGCCGGTTAAAGAGCTGATAGATCTCGAACTTGGCGCCCACGTCGATGCCGCGGGTGGGTTCGTCGACGATCAAAATTTTAGCGTTGTTGCACAGCCATTTGGAGAGGACGATCTTTTGCTGGTTGCCGCCGGACAGGTTGTGGGTCAACTGGCGGATGGAAGGGGTCTTGGTGCGCAGCATCTCCCGATATTTCTCGGCGTTTCGCGCCCCCTCTTTGTCGTTGACGAAACCGAATTTGGTAAGCTGCCGCAGGTGGGCCATGTTTGTGTTGTATTCCACATCCAGGCCCAGCGCCAAACCGTCATACTTCCGGTCCTCGGTGACATAGGCGAGACCGTGGTCAATGGCCTGAATGACAGAGCCGATTTTTACTGGCTTGCCATCGATCTCGACCTCCATGGTCTGTACCTTGTCGGCGCCGAAGACACAGCGCATGATCTCGGTGCGACCCGCGCCGACCAACCCCGAGATGCCCAGGATCTCGCCCTTGCGCACATAGAAACGATCCACGTTCAGAGGCAGGCGATTGAAGGCCTTGAGATTTCTGACCTCCAGCGCCACATCGCCGAGCTTGCGCTTATACTTGGGGTACTTGTCCTCCAGAGAGCGTCCCACGATCATGTTCACAAGCTGCTCCATGGTAATCTCCGCAAGATTGCTGGTGCCGATGTACTGGCCGTCACGGATGACGCTGGCCCGCTCACAGATCTGATTGAGCTCCTCCATGCGGTGGGAGATGTAGACCATGCCGACTCCCTTCTTCTGGAGATTGCGGATGATGCCGAAGAGCTGCTGGATCTCCCGCTCGGTCAAAGTGGCGGAGGGCTCGTCGAGAACCAAAATGCGGGCATTGTAGGAGATAGCCTTGGCGATCTCCACCATCTGCTGCTGGGCCACCGAGAGCTTACTCACCATCGTGTAGGTGTTGATATGAATGCCCAGATCCTCCAGAATCTTCTTCGCATTTTTGTGCATCTGCCGGTCGTCGATCAGGGGACCCCTTTTGGCGGGGCGTCCGATGAAGATGTTATCGGCCACCGTCATGTGACGGCAGAGGGTCATTTCTTGGAAAATAATGCTAATCCCGAGCTCGTGGGCTTTCGCGACTGAGTCGATGTTGACCTTTTCTCCCTCGATGTATATCTCACCCGCGTCGGCACGGTAGACGCCGGTCATGATCTTCATCAGCGTGGACTTTCCGGCGCCATTTTCCCCCACCAGCCCGTGAACCTCCCCCTTATTTACGGAAAAGGACACATTGTCCAACGCCTTGACGCCGGGGAAGGACTTGCAGATGCCCTCCATGCGAAAGAGCTCCTCGGCCATTGCCCTCACCTCTCTCAAAACCACACCGTGTGTTTTCGTGTACGTTAACGGTACAATCACATTGATTATAAGGCCTCTTCATTCTTTAGTCAATATATTGTCCATAAAATTTTTGTCAGTTTTTATTTTTTATTAACTATTTATAAAAATAATCCTGAAATTCTGGCGTGCAAAAACGTTAATGCACACGAAACTTTTCTGTACATTCTCTGTACATTCGAAATACTTTCTGCTATAGTACAAGAGAGCCCCGCTCAGAATCGGTGTATCAAAACTGTCAGGAGTTTGATGTTATGGCGCGTGTTACCTTGAAAATGATAGCCGAAAAAGCAAATACCTCCATCGGCACCGTGGACCGGGCGCTGAACAACAGGGGCGGCGTAAGCGAGGAGAGCAAGGCTCGGGTGCTCCAAGTCGCCGAGACGCTGGGGTACCGTCCCAACAAGTTGGCCAGCGCCCTGGGCCGGAAAAAAACCATCCGCATCGGCGTGGCCTACCCCGAGGAACCGATGGACTTCTACAGGGACATTGACCGGGGCTTTGATAAGGCCCGGGAGGAACTGCAGGATTACGGCGTCGCCGTAGAAAAGATCCGATACAGAACCCAGGACCCGAAGATCGCCCGCGCCCGCCTTGCCCAGATCAACCCCGCCGATTACGACGGGCTGGCCATCAACGCAATCGGCAGCGTCAATGTGTCTGAGATTGACCGCCTCGCGGCGGCCGGCACCCCGGTCGTCACCTTTAATACCGACGCCCCCGACAGTCAGCGTCTGTTCTACGTGGGCAACAATTCCCACCGGTCCGGTTTGATGGGGGGTGAGTTGCTCAGCACGCTCCTCCATGGCAAAGGGAACGTCACGGTACTTGGCAATTTTAGCCAGGCCACCCCTTTTATTGAGCGATTCGGCGGCTTTTGCGAATATGCCCAGTTGGAGGCCCCGGGCATACACATTTACCCCTGCTCCGAGTGCCTCAGCGACCCAGACTTGGCCGCCAAGAGCCTGACAGATTTGATAGCCCGGGTGAGTGACATCAACGGCGTGTTTTGTACCGGCTACTCCTGCACCATCGGAGCGGTCCAGGCCATCAAGGCCCTGAACCGCCGCGATATTCAGGTGGTGGGGTATGACCTGACCGAACGGACCGCCGCCGCTCTCCGGAATGGCTGGTGCAGCGCGCTGCTCTATCAGGACCCTTACCGCCAAAGTCTTCAGGCCGCCCGGCTGCTGGTGCGGCACGTCCTGGAGGGGTGGACGCCCCTCCGACCCCGGCTCCACGTGGATACGCGCATCATCATCAAGACCAATCTTGACAGCTACATGGACCCTCAGCGCGAGTGGCTGCAGTCGAATTTGGAACAATAATGAAGGCAGGTAGAACTATGAAAGCGTTTATGAACGAGGATTTTCTTTTGACGACAGAGACGGCCCGCGTGCTTTACCACGACTACGCCGCTAAAATGCCCATCATCGACTATCACTGTCATGTCCCCCCTCAGGAGATCTACGAGGACCGGGTATACGACAACATCGCCCAGGTCTGGCTGGGTGGTAATTTTTATGGCGACCACTACAAGTGGCGCATTCTGCGCGCCTGCGGCGAGCCGGAGCGTTTCATCACCGGCGACGGCAGCGACTACGAGAAATTTCTGGCTTTTGCCCGCTGCATGCCGAAGATCCCCGGCAATCCGGTCTACCATTGGGCCCACCTGGAGCTAGGGCGGTACTTCGACTGCAACACGCCCCTAAACGAGGACAGTGCTCCTGAGATCTGGGCCCTCTGCAATGAAAAGCTGCGCGGCGGACTCTCGGTCCGTGAGATCCTCCGCCGCTCCCGCGTGGCGGGCCTCGCAACCACCGACGATCCCTTAGACACGCTGGAATGGCACAAGAAACTGGCCGCAGATCCCACTTTTCCCGTCGCCGTCAAGCCCGCTTGGCGGCCTGACAGACTGATAAACATCCACAAGGCGGGTTTTGCCGAGTACATCGCCAAACTGGACGGCGTGAGCGATATGGACTCCCTCCGCGCTGCCGTCCGCGCCCGGATGGATCACTTCGACGCCCATGGCTGCTCCGCCTCCGACCACGGCCTCGAGTTTTTGGCGTGCGAGCCTGCCACCGAGGCCGCGCTGAACACCATCCTCGCCAAGGGTTTAAAGGGCGAGGCAGTCACCCTTCGAGAGGCCGCCGCCTTCCAGTATGCCTGTATGCTCTTCTTGGGCGAGGAGTACGGCAAGCGCGGCTGGGTTATGGAGATCCACTATGGCGCCGCACGCAACATCAACACGGCCCAATTCGGAGTGATGGGCGCCGACACGGGGTACGACGCCATTGCCCCTGTCATTTCAGTGGCAGGTCTGCCCGTTCTGCTGGACGAGTTGAACAGCAGAGGCCGCCTGCCCAAGACCGTGCTCTTCTCCCTCTCCCCCAACGACGACGCTATGCTTTCCACCATCGCCGGCGGTTTCCAGTCCGAGGGGGTGCGGGGCAAGGTTCAGCAGGGCTCGGCCTGGTGGTTTAACGACACGAAACAGAGCATGGTAAACCAGATAACCACCATGGCCTCCCTGGCCCCTCTGGATAACTTCCTGGGTATGGTCACCGACTCCCGCAGTTTTCTAGCCTACCCCCGGCA
This sequence comes from Oscillospiraceae bacterium, assembly GCA_031265355.1. Lineage (NCBI taxonomy): Bacteria > Bacillati > Bacillota > Clostridia > Eubacteriales > Oscillospiraceae > Oscillospiraceae bacterium. The sequence continues at coordinate 20,068 of JAISCT010000003.1, forward strand.
CGAATATTTTCGCCGCATCCTCTGCGAGCTGCTGGGCAAATGGGCGGAGGACGGCGAGTACCCAGGCGACCTGGAGCGGCTGGGCAAACTGGTGCAGAACGTCTCTTACAACAATACCAAAGAATACTTCGGTTATTAGCCCCGCGGCACTCAGAACTCAGCACTCAGCACTTAAAAAATCACGAAGCGTGCGCCGCACGGCCCCCGGGCCGGTCAGCATGCGCAGGAAATTCGTCTCCACCCTGTCGCCAAGCCCTACCTGAAAGAGGTCGACGCCAAACAGGACAGGGTTTGACAGGAGGGGACGCAGCTGTCCCCGGTAGGTCTCAGGCCGGCCCGCGACGACGTCCGCCAGGGCCGGCCGAAGCACGTCCAGCAGCGGATCGCCGCTGAGCGTCATCGGGCGCAGCCCATCGTCCACGCCGAGCAGATACCGACACCAACCCGCGAGCACCAGCGGAATGCCAATTAATGTGTCCGCACGCATATCCTCCCGCGCGGCATACGCCTTGAGGGTCTCCCCGAACCGGATGGGGATCTTTTGGCTGGTGTCTGTGGCAATCCGTTGCGGCGTGTCGGGGATAAAGGGGTTCGGCAGCCGCTCTCTGAGCGTCTCCTCTAAAAATGCGCGGGGCTGGATGATCTTTGGATCGGCCACCACGGGCAGCCCCTCGTCATATCCGATCCGCTCCACGAGCTTTCGCAGGTCCTCGTCCGCCATCTCGGCCGCGATGCTCTCATACCCCAGCAGGCACCCAAAAACGGCGAGCGCCGTGTGCAGTGGATTTAAGCAGGCCGTGACCTTCATACGTTCCGCGGCGCCGACGGTCTCTCGGTCCGTAAAATAGACGCCGGCCTTCTCGAGGCAGGGGCGACCGTTTGGAAAATCGTCCTCGACCACCAGGTACTGCGGAATTTCGGCGTTCACATAGGGGGCGATGAACGTGCCCCTGTCCGTGACCACCGGCGCTAAATCGATGCCGCGCGCCGCCAGCCTCTCACGCACCGCCTCCGACGGCCGCGGCGTGATCTTGTCGATCATCGTCCACGGGAAGGACACCCGGCACTTGTCCGACAGATAGTCCACAAACCCCGGCCCCACAAGGCCCCGCCCCCGCCAGATCTCGGCCACGGTCAGGACAGCGGCGCGCAGTTTGTCCCCATTGCCGCTGCAGTTGTCCAGGCTGACCAATGCCACGGGCTGTGCGCCGGCGCGGTAACGCGCGTAGAGCAGCGCGGCCGCGAGGCTCACTGTGTGCCGGGCCCGACCGGGCCCGTTTTGTAAATCGGCCGCGACGGCGGGCAGGTACGCCCCGCCCATGTCGGTGAGGGCATACCCCTTCTCGGTGATCGTGAAGCTGACAAGTTGCAGACCGGGGGCGGTGAATACCTTTGTCAGTGCTTCCCACTGGGCCGTGTCGTCCGCGTCGGCTCGGTAGGCGTCGGCGACGCTGGCCACGAGGCGCTCCTGCGTAGACCCGTCGGCCCGCATGCCGACGGACAGCGCCAGGTTGTCGTAGGGCCGATAGATCTTTTCGATGATGTCGTAGTCAAAGGCCTCCGCCACGACGAGGCCGCACCGGGCCAGCCCCTCGTCCAGCAGCCGCTGCTGCAGCGCGGCGATGAAGCCACGAAACAGATTGCCTGCGCCGATGTGGACCCACACCGGAGCCCGGCGCGTCTCCGCCCGCATCCGGGCGTAGGAAAATCTTGGCAACGCCACCCCGGCGGACACCCACGCACCCTTTTCCAGGTCCTCGATACACAAACGCGGCATACCGCACCCTCCTCCCCGCACCGACGCGATACGGCGGCCTCCCGCGCCGGTGCGTCTGGACTGTCTGTAATTTCCATTTTTGTCTGATTCCTTCATGGATCCGATTGAACCATGGGTGCGATGGAGTCAGCGGGCGGGTTCTCCGACAGTCGCCAACGAGATGGTCCGGCGCATCCGCCGGCGGCCGCTCATCTTGTCGATCGCCTCCCAGAGCCCCAGCAAGTAGTTGGCGCCCAGCGCCCTGTCGTACAGACCGTAGCCGGGCCGGGCCATCTCGCCCCAGATCATGCGCCCATGGTCAGGCCGGATGTACCCGTCGAACCCGCAGTCGTGCAGCGCCTCTACGATGGCGAACATATCGAGATCCCCGCAGGCGCTCAGATGGGCGCTCTCGTCGAAGTCCCGGTCGCTCAAGTGTTTGAGATTGCGCAGATGTGCGAAGTGGATGTGCGGGGCGAATTCGCGGACAATGGCGGGGATGTCGTTGTCCGCCCCGGCGCCCAGGCTGCCCGTACACAGCGTGAGGCCGCTGTACGGGCTCTCGTACAGCGAGAGAAAGGTGCGGATGTTGTCCGCCCCATTCACCAGCTTGGGCAGCCCAAACAGGGACCATGGCGGGTCGTCGGGGTGGATCGCCATCTTCACGTCGTATCGCTCGGCGGCGGGGATCACAGCTTCTAAAAAATACTTGATATGCGCCCAGTAGTCCGCCGCCGTGAGATGCCGGTAGAACTCGATGTCGGCGGCCATGGTCGCGAACCGTTCCGGCTCCCAGCCGGGCAGTGAAAATCCCCGGGATTTCCCCACCATGGCGTCGGCCATGTGCTTTGGGTCCATGGCCACTGCCTTTTCGTGGCGGTAGGCCATAACGCTGCTGCCGTCGGGAAGCTGGTGGGCGAGGTCGCTGCGTACCCAATCCATCACGGGCATAAAGTTGTAGCACAGGCACCGAACGCCCACAGCGGACAGATGCTTGATTGTTTCGATGTAATTTTGAATGTACCTATCCCGCGAGGGCAGTCCTTTTTTGATGTCCTCGTGGATGTTGACACTCTCAATCACTTCCATCTCAAGCCCGGCGTCATTGATCTCCCGCCGCAGCGTCCGCAGTTCATCCAGCCCCCACACCGCACCCACCGGGACGTGGGGCAGACAGGCGGCCACGCCGGATATGCCCGGCGTTTGCTTGATCTGCTCCAAGGTCACACTGTCGTCCCCGTGGGGAAACCACCGCAAGATCATCTTCAAGTCAGTTGTCCTCCAATGTGATATTTTCTATTTTTCTGCTGGGGCATCTCCTCCGTCCGTGCCTTATGGCGGACGTCCGCCGCCAGCCGCTCCCCCGGCCCCCGCAGACGGGGGCCGGGTACGGCTGAGAGGTTGAGATGAAGGAGATATCCCGGACAATGCCGGATCAGTCTGTTGTCTCTGTCATGCTTGTGATACTTTCTCCCAGTATTTGGATGTTATCGTTTAGAGCTAGCGTGGGTTGCACCTGCAACCCACAACCCAAATTCTTGTTTTTTGTTGCCGCTTCGCGGCAACAAGGTACTAATAAACGGCAGGGGCGCAAAGCGGAATATAGCTGTCATCTTCCCAAATGAACGCCCTCACCAAACCGTCGCCGAACGGCACCGCGATACGCGCCTGTTCCATACCGTCGACCTCTGCCGACACTTGATTCTTGAGAACTTCTTTCAGCACGCCATCGTTGTCATACACCGCGAGAATGCACAACGCGTCCAGTCTCTCCTCGGAGTGGTTGACGAGCGTGAAATCAGCGGAAATTGTATCTTCTTCCCGGTTTATTTCTACCGCCGTGGCAGGAATGATTTCGCCAACCGAACTCACCTTAAAGTAGTCATAGGAAACGTTCATCGGTCCGTATGCGGACACGTTAGCGCTCTGGTGCATCGCAACCACGCCGACTTTGACGGGCGCCGAGACAGTCGGGCTAAAGGTGATGGGATTCGCCGCGACCTGCGTGCTTGACGCAAGCCTAGACGGTTTCCAATCCTTCCCGTTGTTGGAGAAGTAGCCCAGATAGGTATTGCCCTTCTTTTCGATCCTCAGCCAGATCTGATCCCGATCGACGCCGGCCGCCCTCTCACTCACATCCTTGTAATAGTTTAGGTGGCTGGTTTGGGTGCCGCCTTGCTCTCTCAGGAACTCGACCGCGTGGGTTCCTTGCTGAAGGTTACCAGTCGTTGCGCGCATCTTCCAGGCCAGCATGAGATAGTTCTGGTCGTCCAGATAAACGATGATGCCGCCCTGCTCGTTGTTTACCATGGGCCTTCTGGAGAAGTTGACTTTGGATTCAATGACCCAGTCCCCAGCGGGCGCCTCCTGCAAAATGATGTTTTTGGCGGTGTTGGCGGTTCCGCGCAGATCGCCCGCCTCTGAGGTAATCGTCAGGGAGCCCGGGTTGGAAGTCAGATCCCATGCGGCGGCATTCTCACGCACCACGGACCATTTTTCGTTCAGAGAACTGCCATGGAAATCTTCCGTGCTGTTGCCGGAGGTCCCAAGAGCGACCGTGTAGGTGTTGACAGGGGCTCCATTGTTGGTTACGCTGATGGTCGCCGTGCTGGGAACCGTGTTGTTCTGCTCAATCGTGACCGTCGCCGCGGAATCGTTTGCCGCCGCCGCAAGCACCGGCGCGGCGCTGGCGGTGTAAACATAGTACTGATTTTTGCTTGCTTTAAAGGATTCCAGAGCCTTTCCGTCGATGGTAATGCCCGCCAAAGTGGTGTCGTACTGGAACTTGAAGGTATAGTTTTGAACGAGCTTGCCAAAGTAATCTGTTTTTGTCACTTTCACGACAGCGGTGTCGTTCATGTCAGCCGGCTGCTTGATGATCGTGTATTCGGCGTCCTCCGCATAGGGAATGACACGGTCGATGGCCGGCACTGTGGTACCGTAAGGGACATAAATGGTATACGGCCTTGTTCCCACGCCGGATTTCGGGAAGTTGAAGCCGCTAATGGCGGTGGCGGGCACTGGGTCGGTGCCATTGCCGGATGTTTTGGAGGTGGTGCCGTAATTCAGATCAAACCCGCCCTGTATATGGCCGGCGACTTCGACTTTGATGGAAAGCGGAGCGGTGTCGGTCGGCAAATCGCGTCCGTTTACGATACACCAGTATTCAGCCGCCTTGTCTCTCCATACAGCCATGTCATATTCCTGACCTACCAGCTTTTGCATGGTATGCGCCCAGCGGTAGTGGTCAATCTTGCTTTCCAGAGCCGCCCACGTTTCCCTGAGATTGGTCGCGTACTGCACGGCCATCTGGGGCTTGTATATCAGTTCTTCCCAGAGCGTCTTGCCGTTTTTCATGATATGATCCCAAGGCACATGGTGGAACGTAAGCAGGTACTCCTCCGGACAGGTTTCAATATTCGAAAATATCTCTGTCAGCGGAGAGTAGAACTGGTTTACCAGCGGGTAGAGCTTCTCCTCGTAGCTCCCCGGCTCCGGCACGGGCAGGAGATCCGCAATGCGCCCTTCCACCGTCCTGCGGAAACCGATGCCGTCTTTCATTGCCTTGTTGTAATAAGAAGGCGTCCAGTCGTCCTGGCTGGCGGAAAAATCCCAATGACCCGGCGAATAGTGCTCGACGCTGGAGGCGCCGTTTTGCCCCTGCTGGTGCATCAGACCGAGTGTGCTCTGGCTGGCGGCCACCGCTTCGCGGGAACCCATCATCATATCCACGACGGTTTCCACGATGTCGTTATCGTTGGACCATGTCATCCTTGTCCACTCTTCGGCGATGTCCTCGGAGTTGAGCGTCCAGTTCCAGGCCTGGCGTCCGAAGGTGTAGGTGTTGGCCTGCAGGAAGTTGTGGCCGGTGATGGTCTCATGGTCGCCCATGTTGTTGACGCCCACCATGGCGCTGTCGGAATGCCCCTGCGCGGAGCCGTCGAGGACGGCGCCAACCGGTGTGTACGAGTCCGGGCCGTTGGCGTATGTATTGGCTTTCAGCACTTCTTCGTACATCGGCCCCAAGAAGGTCATATACGTGGTGTGGCCAAGATATTCCATGGTGATCTGGAATTCGACAGCCTGGTTGGTATTGGGCATGCGACCGAACATCGGGTGGAAGATCTCACGCGCCTGGAAGTCCAGCGGCCCGTTCTTCGTCTGGACAAAGACATGATCCGGATACAGGTTTTTGTCGTCGGCTTCCGCGAACTCCATGTAAGCGCGGTTCAGACGGTCGTTGTCCACCTCGGCGTTGTACACGAAGGAGCGCCAGAACACCGTAATGCCCTTGCCTTCCAGCGCGCCGGTGTTCAAATATTTCGCCATATTGTTGGCGCCGAAATCGTGTGTGTCGCCATAGTCCTGCGGGCCGGCCTGGCCCTCCGAGTTGGCCTTTACCGTGTACCCCGCGAAGTCAGGGATACGCTTTAAGATCTGCAGGGTTTTTGTATACCACCACTGCGCGTAAGCGTCACTGTGAATCGTCGTCACGTTGGCGGCGCCGATGCTGATGGTGTCGTCGGCCCAGACTCTTTTGCCTGGGTTGCCGCCGTTGGCGGCGGTTACCTGGGTGCCGTTCTGATTGGGAAGGGCGAGCGTGGGCGCGCCGTAGTTGGTCGAAAGGCAGAGCTTGATGCCGTAGGGCCGCAACAGATCAGCCAACGCGGCCTCCTGGCGGATCACGTACTCCGAGATATACGCGGAATTGGAATTGACGTTGTTTAGGTTGAACTCGTTGATGCCGACCGAAGCCAGCGCACGGGCCGCCACAACATATCTGTCCAGGATCATGGGCAGAAGAACCGCCCCGCTGGCAGCGTTGCTGTGGGCGTTGTTGCCGGTGAGACTGGAGCCCGGAATCGAAAGATCCCAGTTGAAGAGGAATCCGCTCTCGCCGTTCAGGCCGTTTTTACCAGTACCGGTCTCGTTGCTGCCGGCATACAGGCGTTCCTTGTCCCAGCTGTTGATGCGGCGATGGTTGATCTTGGGGAAATCGGAGATGTTCAGGTTGACGATAGGCGCCTGGGTCTGCATCAGCCGCAGGAAAGCGTAGGTCCCGTAAAGCGCGCCTACCTCGGTGTTGCCGGCAATGATCGTGGCGGCCTTATCATCCACCGTGACGGAACGGACGATGTAACCCTCATCGCCAACCTCCGCGAGCGCGCTGCCAAGATCCAGACCGGCAATGATGCTGGACGTGGCCGGCGTGCCAACGACAAGAGCGCCGTCGGCCAGTTCGGCTGCTGCCGGAACCGCTCCGCCCAGCATGCCTTTGAACGCGAGATCCAACTCAATACGGGCCGCGCCAAGGGTGGTTTGGGGGATGAGTTGAACGGAACCTTCCGGCTGCCGGAGTCCTTTGAATCCGTATGATTCTTCAAACACATCGGTATCGGAGAAGTGGAACAGCTCTGCGGCGTTGTCCTCCGGCACGACAATGCTTTTGACGGTGTTCTTGTAGGACTGCAGCAGAGCGGGATCCTCTATCGGCACGTATCTCAGCCACATGTCGGAACCATTGTAGTCATCGGCTGAGCCGGTAAGCGTATCCGCCGACATCGGAATCGCCGCAAACGAGTTCACGGGAATGATAAGTATCAGCGCTACAACGAGTGATAGAAATCTCTTTCCGTTCATATTTATATGGTACCTCCCTTACGCAATACGATTCTCTTTCTCATACGGGTACCTCTCCCTTCGGCTATCCCCTCCCTTGAGATCCGCCAAAAAACAGTCTTGCCGTCCGGCTTGTCTGTTTCCCACCGAACCCTTGCCCGGATTTGTGCGCTGCGCGTTCTGAAACATCCTGCACGCCGCTGTCCCCGTCTTCACCGGTCCGCTTCCGGCACACCGGCAAAGGGTTGATGCCCTGCACAGACAAGAACCACTGGAACGACGACCTCGGCACCGACAAGCCGACAAATTGGGTAAATTACACAATTAAACCTGCCTCGTCCTCATAATAACACAAGAATACTAGTATGTCAATATCTTTTTATCTATGTGAATCCAAAAATATAGCAATATATTCGTTCAAAATATACAAAGCAACGGGCTTCCCGCAAGATATGGCTATACGAGAAGCCCGTCATATATTTACCGCCAAACGCGGCTACGGCGCACGGGTAACGACAATGTCGTCGATGCAAACGGTGGCGTTCTGGTTATTGGCTTTGCCCACGGCAATACCCCAAATCGCGCCGCCGGCCGTCGCAATCGGATAGCGGTAGGGTATATTGTCCGCGATATGCCTGCCGTCTATCCACAGCGAGTACGTCTGTGCCGAAACGTCCATTAGCGCCTTGACGCTTACCCATCTGCCCGCCGCCCAGTCGCTGACGACCTCATGATTCGTATTGGACGTGCCTCCGGTGCGGTAGTTGATAGTCGTACCTCTTTGCTTGATGACCGTAAAAGCCGCGTCAGAAGCCGCACCGCCCGCGCCGCTGCCGCCGACGATGGAGATGCTGGCGTCATTGGCGACGGGATCGGGCAGCCACTTAAATTCAATCTGAAGCGAGCCGCTTGCTACAGGATTGAACTGGAATACGGCCTTCGTGTCCGCGCTCGGGCTATACAGGGCGAAGCAGTTGTCGCCCGGCGCCCGCTCCACGATGTTCACCGTGGCGTTCGACGGATTAAGCAGCTTGGTCATTTCCGGCAGGGCCGGATATGGCAAGGACGTGCCCAAACTGCCCGCCGCCAAGCCATTAAAATCAACGTCCAACAGACTGACGGGGCCGGGCTGCGCCGCCGTGACCGTCACTTCGAAGGACTGCTCCCTCGTCCTGCTTTGATCGTCCGTGGCCGTGACGGTCAGCGTCGCGGAGCCGGGCGCTGTACCTGTGACGACCAGCTTTCTGGACGAGCCCGTTCCCACAATCCGTGCCGCCGCGGTGGCCGGGTCGGAGGACTGCACGTCCAGCGCTATGTCGGACGGGGCGTAAACAAGAGCAATTTCCGTCTCATAATCGGCGCCCGCCTCGACGTACTGGTTCGCTATCGGGCCCAAGCTGAACGAGTCGATAGGCGTTATGATAACGTCGTCATAATAGATGTCGTTGTCGGCCCCGGACTGGCGCGTTCCGATGATAACATGGTTGATCTTTTTACCCTGGCTTGACGTCGTAAAGGGTATGTCCGTGCCGTACTGCACGCCGTTGATGACGACATCGTACCTCCTCGTGTCAGCGTCCACAATAAGTTCGATCTCGTGCCACGCCCTGGCGGCGAGGACGGGGCCTATCTTTGTCTGGTTCGAACTGCTGCCGCCGACAGACCGGTACATGAACTGGCCTTCGTGAATGTAAGTTTCGATCATATAATAATCCGGTACGGTCGCGTCCGAAAGCGGCGGGCCGTCGTGCAGCACCATGCGCTGGTATTGCAGCCTCGTACCCGTCGTATTCTCATAAACCTTCCATTTTACGGAATATTTGCCCGTAAGCAGCGGCGAAAACTTGCGACTGGCCAACGCGTAGGCGCCGGTTTCTTTGTCCACCAGATGTACGGCCAGATTGTCCGCATGGCCGCCGCGCCCCATCGTTTCCACCGCTATCGTACGGTCGTCCGGCGCGGACAATATCCAGCCCTCCGGTTCCTCGTCGGGCTTCTGCTCTTCAAAGTCGTCGTAGAGGAACTCGCTTAGTATCCTGCGCTCCTTGGCGAATATGACGAACATGTTGCCCGGCTCGGAAGGATCCTCTTTGTTGCTGCTTATGTTGACGCTCTCTTCCCTGTCCATCTCGACGCGGTATATCGAATAGCTGTAGCCGCCGATCATGAGCTTGTCGCCTGTGGGTACGAAACCCTTGCGCTCGCTCACCAGATGGTCGGAAAGCAGCCAGCCCGGTTTTGTCACCAGCCTGTCGTCGTGCGCGACATACACGTTCATGTCGCGCCCCGCACTAAATCGCACCATGTCCTCGGCCTGGCCGTCCGCGTCGTCGTTCGGCGCGAATATATAGTCGCTGTTGATGAGGTACATGGGCAGCTTGCCGAATGTGAGAGCCTTGCGGGCTTCCTCGTCGCCGCCGCCCTTTTTATTCCAATCGTTGTACGCATATTCGTTTTGCGCGCCCGGGTTGACGACGGATGCCTCGAACTCCGCGTTGGGGCTGCCGTTTTTGCCCGTATACGCAAGCTCTTTGATAAGCGCGGACTTGATTTTGAGCGTATCGTTGACCGGAGGCGCGGGCGTACCGTCGAAATCGCCGTAGCCCGGGTAGCTCGCGTCGCTCAGGTCATAGCCGAATATTTCCGGCATATCCCCGCTCAAGCCGCCGCCGTTGCTCACAGGGACAGACGCAAGTGTCGCGGACGCAGGGGTTATGCCGGCGCCGCCCAAGGCGAGCGGCTTACCCGGCTGCGCGGCGCCTATGCCTATGACCGACGCGCCCAGGGTCAACTCGCCGGATTTTTCGGTCGTGCGTACGGCCACGCGGTTGATACCGGCCTCGATATACAGCTCGGTCTTCATGATCGTGTCTTCGATGCCGCTGTTATAGCCGCCTTGCCATATGCCTGTCCCGGCCTCCGCAAACTGGCTTATGTCAAACTGGATTTTCGCGTCCAGCGTCAGGCAGCGCCTGCCCTGCGCGTCAACGGCCTCAATGTCGAAGAGCGCCACATCGCCGCCGGCTTTCAGCCCGCCGGGGCCTTCGATGGCAGTTATCTTCAACGCGGCGGCCGGGCCATGCGTCTGTTTGGACTGCTCGCAAACCTTAACGCCGTTTTTGTCGTAGCCGACGGCCTTTATCTCCCCGGCTTCCCAGCCGACGTTTGGGAACGCGAAAAGGTATAAGTAGCTGGGCGACGCGTTGACGCCGACCAGCGTGTCGTTTACATACAGTTCCACCTTGGCGGCCGTGGACACGACGTTGATCGTCTTGGACACCCCGGCCTTATAGTTCCAGTGGCCGATGATGTGCAGCGAGGGCTCGCCGCCCCACATGACCCGAGACGCGTAATAAGACTCCTTTTCAAGTCTCACACCATCCACCTTGCCCGTCGTGCGGCTCATGTCGCTGACTGTACGCCCGTGGCTTGTGGAATCGGAGAAGATCCAGTCCGCACCGCCGGAGTGCCACGGCTGCATCATAGGCTGCCATTTCTGGACGGCATAAGCGGCCAGTCTTTCGGACGTCCAGTCCTTATAGTCGGCCAAGCCAACGCTGTGATAGTCCTCATACCCTGCGGTATACAGATCCCAGACTCTGCGCGGGGCCTCTGAGCGGTCATACTCGCTTTCGACTATGGGGTACCCGCTGCCGCGCCCGGATGTGTTGCCGTCCGTAGACTCGCACACCGTCATATACGGCAGCATAAACGACGCGCTCTCGCGGGCGGTGCGCTCCCGATTGCCGCTTGGGTCCCACTTCATGATGAGGTCATACATCGTCTGAATGTTGACGTTTGTCTGGCCCGTAATATAATCGGACGTGTTGGGCACCTGCTGGTTGGCGTATTCCCACAGCAGTATGCAGGGGTTGTTGCGATAATATATAAGCATATCTTGGAAGGCTTCGAGGCGCACCCTCATGCTCCGGTCGTAATACTGGTAGCCGGAGCCAAGCGTGCCCTCACTCTCCACACCCGGCTGAACGGTTATCATGCCGTATTGGTTGGAGACGTCTATCTGGGAGGGAGAACCGGCCACGTGACCCCAGCGGATATAGTTGCCGCCCGCGTCCTTCATCTGCTTGATGGTAAATTCCTGAAGCCAGTCCGGCAGGGCGGACGCGAGACCGGCCCACTCGTTTGTGGATTTCTGACCCCAACCGTGCAGCTTGACGTTATGGCCGTTGATCTGGAAACCATAGTCATAGCTGAATTCCCACGTGCGCACGCCGAGCGGCGTCGCCGTGGAGTCCACAACCTGGCCACCCATCTTGATATTTGTGACGACGCTATACAAATACGGATAATCCGGCGACCACAGTTTCGGATTCGTCAGCGTGAATGTAAGCACGGCCCTGCCACCCGCGATGTTGTCCGCGGATATGCCGGCGTCGGACGTTTTTTTGCCCGCCGGCAACGTCACACTCGTGGACTTCACCTCCACGACGTCGCCGTCCATGTCATAAATGACGGCCTCGTACTCAAATGTCTTGTCCTCGCCATACTCGTTGGCAATTTCCGCCTCGGCGGACACGCCGACAGACGAGAGATTCGGGGCCTCATTTTCCGTGTACACATACGTGCCTTGTGTCGCCAGGAAGCTGTAGAGCGGCAGCGTGATGTGCAGCGGGTCGGTCACGTACAGGTATAGGTTGCGGTATAGGCCGCCGTATGTGGGGTGCCAGTGCGAGTCGTGCCACGGCAGTACAAATTGGTCTTTGTCGGAAGAATTCCACTCGCCGAACGCTGTTGTGCGGTATGGGAACGTGTTGTCCACCAAAACGGCTATCACATTGTCGCCGCCGAAGTTGATATGCGGCGTAAGGTCGTAGCCGAAGGGGATAAAACCGTTCTCGCTTTTGCCCTCCAACTTCTCGCCGTTAAGCCACACCTCGGCGGACTGTCTGGCGGCCTCGAACTCAATGAACACTTTCTTTCCGGCCTCTATGGCGGGTATCGAGAAATGCTTGCGATACCACATTTTACCAGTATACATCCAGCGCTGGCCCTCGTGAGTGCCGTCCGGCAAGACGGCGCCGTCCGTGTCCAGTATCTTATCGCTGTAGCTGGGCAGTGTGGACCCCCGGGCGCGCGTGTATTTTGAGAACGCGTCCGCGTCGTTAGGGCTGTGGGGCAGGTTCACGCCACTCCACGCCGAGTCGTCAAAGCCGGGGGCCTCGGGGTTTTGCGCGGCGAAGAGGTATGTATGGTCGTTGGGGCCTTCCGGCTCCGCCTTCGCGAACTTCCAGCCCATGTTGAAATTGTGTTTTTGCCGACTCTCAGGCAATGCCGGCTCCGGCGGCTCTATGGCCGCGAAATCTGTGTCGGCCGCTGCCAGCGGCACACAATCCGCGTCCCAGGCAAAAGCTTTATATGTATAGCCTTTCTCCTCAGGGTAGCTCTCTGTTGCGGCCGCAAATTCGGCGGAGGCAAATCCGCCCGCCTTAGCCGCAAAATCTTTCGTTTCGGCGAAGGCAAGTGTGCCGTCGGCTGAGTAGGCGACCAAAACAAAGTTCCCCAAAAGGTCGCCTTCCGTATTGTTTTTCAGCGCCGCGCAAAATTTCCCCTCGCTTATCAGCGCGTCGAACACACAGCCCGGGGCGTCGGTTTCTGAAACGCCCGCCGCCAAAGCCGGCGCCAGCCCTGCAAACAAAGGGACAAGCATGGCGGCCATAAGCGCCACGGACAAGAATTTGCCGAAGAACTGTACTTTTTTCATATCCAAAAAATCCTCCTCACTATTTGCCGCCGGAACCACAAGCTCGACATCGAAAAATTGGGTAAAATACACAATTAAATCCAACTTATCCTCATAATAACATGAGAATACTAGTATGTCAATATCTTTTTATCTATGCGAATCCAATAACACAGAAATTTATTTATGCAATATATACACTTTTCGTTTTGAGGGGCACCGCACGCTTCTCACCGCATCCCTTTTTGTTCTCCACTCTCCGCCCGCACGGCGCCACAAAACAAGGCCCTCCGGCCACTACATCTTGTATATGCCTACAAGATACAGTGGCCGGAGGGTCTTCGAGCCAATCCGTCCGACGCCGCGCCGCGCCGCCCACAATTCCAAAAAGTCTTGCATTCTCTGGTTTTTCGCCGTATTCTTAGTAGTAACACACAGACAGGGAGGTCATGTGATGGAACATCAGAAAATTTTCGGTTACGCACGCGTTTCCAGCCGGGAACAAAACAGCGCCCGGCAGTTTGAGGCACTGAGGAACGCCGGCGTTATCCCCGGCCAGGTCTACTCGGACCAGGCCAGCGGCAAGGACTTTGAACGTACGGAGTACCAGGCGCTCAAGGCACGGCTCTGCGCGGGCGACATCCTTGTCGTTAAGAGCATCGACCGGCTTGGGCGCAACTACCACGAGATCATTGAGGAATGGAAGGCGCTCACAAAGGACTTGGGAGTGCACATTCGGGTGCTGGATCTGCCCTTGCTGGACACCACCAAGAGCGGCAAGGACCTGACCGGGACTTTCATCGCGGACATTGTGCTGCAGATTCTCTCCTATGTGGCGGAACAGGAGCGCGTCAACATTCGCCAGCGGCAGGCGGAGGGCATCGCGCTGGCCCGGGCGCAGGGCAAACACCTGGGCCGCCCTTACATCCCCAAACCCCCCAACTTCGACAAGGTCTACGAACACTGGCGGGCGGGGCATATCCCCGCGGCCAAGGCGCTCAAACAAACCGGGCTGAAGCGGAGTACCTTCGACCGCTTTGTCCGAGAGAAAAAAGCGGAAGCCGCCGCCCGGACCACATCCATAGTACCCGCCGCCGCACCGCCCGCGGCCCCTACGTGTCAAAACAGCCTGTGACGCATTACACTTGAAAATAGGCCAGTACTCCTTCGGCGAGGGCATGGGCCAGACGGCTTTGCGCCTTGTCATCGGCCATCCACTCGGCCTCGGCGGGGTTACAGAGGAAACCTGTTTCCACGATGAACGAGGGCGTCCAGGCGGGGCGCGCCACGTAGAGATTGGACTGGTGACTGCCCCGGCCGCCGCGCCCCAGGGCGGCCGGCACGAACTCGTAGAGCGTCTCGGCCGCGTCCCGCCCCACTCGGTTGCGGTACCAGGTGGAGAGTCCGGATATCTCCGACGCGTCCACGTTGCTGTCGAGGCTGTTGCCGTGGATAGACAGGAACAGATCGGGCCGGAGCGCGCGGCTCTGGGCGACGCGCGCGGCCAAGGACACCGTCGTATCCTCCGTGCGCGTCATAACGACGGTGGCGCCCAGCTGTTCGAGCTCCCAGCGCACCTTCGAGGCCGTATACAAATTGATTGTCTTCTCCGGAAGGCGATCCCCGAAGGGGCCCAGCGCACCGCTCTCTCCGCCGCCGTGGCCCGGATCGATCAGGACGACAAGACCGGCCAGCGGCTTCGCCCCGCCGCCGGCGCGCGGGTGACGCTTGATGTGGAGGATCAGCGTACCGTCTTTCGCGGCTGTCACATAGTAGCCGTCCAGTCGTTCACCCGCCCGGAGCGCACCTTTGTACACCGCATTGGCGCCGTTGCGCGCCGCCGTGAACGAGCCAAACGGCGTGTCCGCCGGGAGACTCACCGACGGCGGCGTCTCGGCGCCGTACACGGTGAATGTGAGCGTCTGGCCGTCGTATTCAACCTGGGTAGCGCTGCAGACGCTGCCGCTCAACGCGAGGGTGTCCCACCCCTGGCCCCGCGCGTAGACGGCGCCGGTCAACCGATTCACCAGCGCCTGCCGCTCCTCGGTGCGGGTGACGTCGTCGCCCGAGACCCAGCCGCCCATGGCCAGCCGCACCCAAGCGCCGCCGCCCGTGACGGCGGTGATATTGTCCCGCTGACCTTGACTGAGTTCTCCCTGCGGTCCGCCGGAGGTGGAGGCTTTGGCATAAACATAGGCGGTTTCCGACACAACCTGCGCGCAATAGGGCGCGCCCTCGGGCAAACACTTGACGACGCGCGCCGTCTGGGTACTCGTCCGCCCGTCGAGCATCATCTGATAGACGGGCGCACCCACCGTGACGACCTGCCCCGTGACATCGGTGTCCGGCAATGTGTAGTCGTATGCATAGGTAGTGGCGTAGTACCCGCCGCCCGCCGGCTGCTTTTTCACCGCCGGCTCCATCGGGAAGCTCTTGCCGCCCAGCGTCACCGTGACGCTCGCGCCGATGGGAGCCTTGCAGCGGAGTTTTATCGTCTCGCCCGGCCTGCCGTACTCCTCTCCGTCGGACGGGGCGCCGGATCCGGCCGCGATCTCGGCCTTGTCCATCCGCTCCGGCGAAGAGGAAGAGGACGGAGACGTCCGCGTGATCGTGACAGAGACGCTCCGGCTCCCCTGTTTAAACGTGAACTTGTTGGCCCCCTTCTCAAGCGGGAGCAGAACACCAAAAGCTCCGCCCGGGCCGCACCCGGCCACCGTTTGGCCGTTGACGGACAGTGCCTGCGCGGGGTCGGAGACGCCTAAGACGTAGTAACTATCGTCGGAGGTAGAGACGTTTTTCGAGGGACGACCCAGCGCCAGCGTCTTAAAATCCGCCGTCGGCATGACGAAAGGGGCGCCGGGCCCAGCCGAAACGGTGGCGGACGGCGCGACACTCTCTTGCCCTGCGCCTCGGTAGACGCCCTTCACCGCCCGGTAGAGCGCGCCTTTTTCGGCAAAAAAACCGTAACGAAAGTGCACGTCGCCCGCCACTTCGGGCGTGGCGGCGTTCATCGTGAGCTGTCTAACAATCTCATCCGCGCCGTACCACGGATCCGAGGGACTTTCCCCCGTGCCGGTGCGGTAATCGGCGTGGCCGACGTACAGGTCGACGCCGGTGTTCCGCACCACATCCCGCCACCAGTCAAGCAAGATCTGGTAGTCGGCCACGTCGTATCCTATGTGCCAATAGAGCTGCGGACAGATGTAATCAAGCCAACCGGACTTCACCCACCGCCGCGTATCGGCAAAGTGGGCCGAATAGGACTCCTGCCCCCGCGTATCGCTGCCGTCCTGCTGGGAGGCGCGGTTGGCCCAGATGCCGAACGGGCTGACACCGAACCGGCAGTTCGGCCGCAGGTCCTTGACCGTCCGCTGCGTGTCTTGGATCAGCCGATTTATGTTGTCGCGCCGCCAGTCGTCCTTTTGGGCAAAGCCCGCGCCGTGGGCGGCGTAGGCGGCGTCGTCCGGAAAGTCCGCGCCCGGATAAAAATAGTCATCGTAGTGGACGCCGTCGATCTCGTAGCGGCGGACGAGCTCCGCCACCCCGCTCACGATCAGCCGGCGTACATCGGGCAGGCCCGGGTTGTAATACAGTTTGCCGTCCCGGTAGGCCACCACCCAGTCCGGATGACGGCGGGCCGGGTTGTCCGCGGAGAGCGACGTCAGGTCGTGCCCGCCCGCGCCGCCCGCCGTGACGCGGAAGGGGTTAACCCACGCGTGCAGGGCCAGGCCGCGCCTGTGAGCCTCCTCCACCCAGAAGGCGAGCGGGTCAAAGTCCCCGGTCGGCGCCTGCCCCTGTGTCCCGGTCAAATTGGCCGACCATGGGAAGACCTCCGAGCGGTACAACGCGTCGCCGGTCGGGCGCACCTGCAAAATCACGGCATTGAAACCGACGTCCACGGCACCGTCCAAAATGCGGAGCGCCTCCTGTTTCAGCGCGTCCACCGCAAGGCCGGCCCGAGACGGGTAGTCCAAGTTCAGTACCGACGCCACCCAGACCGCGCGAAACGGGGCCGTCTCAGACGACGCCGGCGACGGCGGCGGTGGGGCCGACCCCACCGGCGGAGTCGTTTCGCTCTGCCCGCCAGCGGCGGGCAGACCGGGTTCGCCCGGCGTCTCGGCGGCGGGCTGGACCGAACCGGACGGGCTCTCGCCCTCCGGCCGTCCGGATGCCTCAGACCGCTCCGGCGGCTCTGGCGGCGCGGCGCTGCCCGACGGATGTAAATCCGCTCTTTCAGGCACGCTTTCCGGCGCGTAAGCAAAGAAGTAGACTCCGCCCGCCCCCAACACCAGCACGGCCAGCGCCGTAATCAGGCCCATCAAAATCTTCGCATTTCTCCGCATGGTAACCTCCTACAACCGGCACGGCTCCGCGCGGCCGGTTCAGTGCTGAGTGCTGAGTGGTGAGTGGTCATTTCCGCGCCCGCGCAGCTGGGCTTGACTGATATCTGCTATCTGATGCCGCCCCTACTATATCATGTCTTTCGGCGAATTTCAACCGAGAGCGGCAAGAAAATCGCCGCTTCGACGCCGCCCAGACGGCCTCCTGTGCAATTTGATACCACCCTCCTACCATACATATGCCGTCTATATACCGTGGACGTCTCCGGATATCGCTGTCCGACGGCAATCCGCTATTTCTTGCTATGTCTCCGCAGCCCCCATGACGCCCCTGCGCACAGCACAAGAAAAAACACGCCACTCACAACCGGGTTTGACATGGGAACGTCCATCATCACCATCACATCGGCCTCCGCAAACACCGTCAGGCCGGACAGGACAGAGGGAAACAAAAATCGCTGCGCCGCATCGGGTATGAGATGCAACGTCACACGATCCAGGTACGGGAAAAAGACGAGCAGAAAATAACACAATGTCACAAAAACCGTACTTTTCAGCGCCTCGACCAACCCATATATGATGAGAACAAGCGCCGTTGTGCCCAAAATTTGAAATGTCGGAGAAATCCATAGCATGGTTTGTAAATCCATCACGCCCGCATATAAAGAAAATACCGCGAGGCTTTGTATAGGCACCGCCCCATTGGGCAACCCAATTCGTGCGGCATATATCACACACTCCAACACGCGGAAAACCACAACCAACCCTATACACAAAAAAAGCGACAGAAAGGTCCGCAGAGATTTGACCAAAGCACCGTACTTGCTCGTATTGATCAAGGCAGCCATGCCGGTTTCATAGTCCTTTGCAAAATAGGACACAAGCAAGATGAGAATCAATGTGTATAAAAGAACATCAAAACGATTCCTCTGCACATACCGTTCCCATCCGACCTGATAAAACATCTCCGCCGGCCGCTCGTAACCCCTCAGTCGCAACGTAGTCAGTCTGGATGTTTTTTCATCGCGCGCCCACTCGGCCGCCTCCTTCTGAGAACGGAGTATTTGCGCTTCGGTCTCACGGTTTTTCAGATATTCCATATGGGACAGCACTTCGGGGAGAATTTCCAAGCGCATCTCGGCGTCCGCATATTCCTCAGTGTACGCCGCATATTCTTCACGGGAGATTCTGTCTTGCATGTACGCTTCATACATTTGCGCTCTCATATCAAATACCGTGCTCAAACGCATCTGCTCTGCTCGCAGTTTGGCCTCCTTTTCCGCCGTATACACCCCTGAAAACCGCGTCATATACTCCCTGTACAGCACATCATCCGACGGCGTCGCGCTCCACCAGGAGAGCGCAAATTTCGCACAAAAAAACAAGGCAATGATCACGAGATTTGCCTTGCCGCCCAAAAGCCGTTTGATTTCGCAGACCCAAAGAAGCCGGTATTTCATCGTGTCATCCTCTTTTTCACATGAGACGCGGGTATGCGCAGCCCGTTGAAGTCGTCTTTTCGCATGTAGAGCCATCTGCCGGCAAGCAAAAAAGCAAGCCCCAGCAGCACTGCAATGAAAATCGAAACCGTCAATTCTGGGATGGGATATCCGAAGACATTGGCATATCGAAACGAAGAAAAATAGCGGACGGGCTGGATACTGATTTGGGCTGGATTCAGCACATAGCTCCATGTTTCCACAAAATAGCGTGCATAACTTTTATCCACGGACAGGCCGTTTGCGCCTGTCATTTCCACAGTCGCCAAGAAAAAGAAAACCCCGTAAACAACGGCGGCGCTCATCAGCGCGGCGAACCGCTTGCGCGTCAGCAGCCCTACGACGGAGGCAAACAAAAACAAGAGCAGCACGGACAAAAATTTGAGCGCAAACAGCGTCAGCCAAAAGCGGAAAAAGTTCATGTTGTAGAGAGATTTTTCAAAGAGCGGCAGGCTGTGTATCGGCGCGGAGAAGTCCTCGAAACCAAATTTGATTCCCAACAGCACCAGGTACTGCGCCATAAAGAAAAGCAAGCTGCCCGCGATGAAGAGTCCGCCCGCGCAGAGTTTGGAGAAAAACAGCATATTGTGTCCACACTTTGTGCTAAGGACAATCGCGCGCGTACGCAACTCATGATCCCGCGTAAAAATGGCGCAAAGGCCCAGAAGACAAAACAGCGCAAATAAGATATCAAAGAGATTGAAAGTGGTGTGGCCGCCAAGAAGCAAGATTGCCTGCCCTTGCTGCCAACCGAACAGCAGCGCCGGCCATTTGCGGGCGAGAAGCACATCCCGAACCGCCGCGTTATAGCGCTTGGCATACAAATTGTGCGGGTCGCCCTCCAGCGCCTCCACATTGCTCTGCGCCCGCCCTATATACGTGGTTTTTCGCCCTTCACTGTTCTCAATATAATCCATTTGTACAATGATGCGGTAGATATCATCTGCCCGATAGGCGCGCCTCAGGTCCGGAACCTGCACCATGTCGTTCACCGCGCCGCGGTTGACCAGACTTTCCACCTCGGGACGCAGCGCCTGCAAGAGGTCATAGGTGCTCTGATCGAGGTGCGTGCCGAGCTCCTCGGAAAATACATTCTTGTCGTCTGCCCAGCCAAAAGAAGAAAAACATATCCACCCGACAATCAGAAAAAAAGAAACCAGCGCGGCGGGCTGCCGAGCAATCTTATAGAGTTCAAATCGAGTGAGATACGCCCATCCTCTCATTCATTCCGCCTCCCCGAAAAAGTGAATGTATACATCCGCAAGCGTCGGCGCCACGTTTTGCGCGTCCTCGCAGGGGGGAGCGTCCGCCACCAGACGAACGCGCAGCCGGTTGTTTTCGCTCACCACTTTGGAGACGGAAAAACACGCGGACAGCGCGTCATATTCCGCGTGGGTACAAACAAATTCCCATATTTTCCCTTCTAGCAAGGATAAACACTGCGGTATCGAGCCCTGTGAGATCAACTGTCCTTCTTTGAGAAATAGAATTTGTCCCGCAATTTGCTCGACGTCGGACACAATGTGCGTGGCCAAAAGAACGATTTTTGTGCTGGCAAATTCCGAGAGTATATTCATAAAGCGTATCCGTTCCTTGGGATCCAATCCGGCTGTCGGTTCGTCGAAGAGCAGAATTTGGGGGTCGCCGATCAGGGCCTGCGCAATCCCAAGGCGCTGTTTCATACCCCCCGAGTAGTGCCCAATCTTTCGATGGCCGTCGGCGGACAAGTTCACCTTTTCCAGCAGCGCATCCGCGACGGAGGCTGTTTCTCTTTTGTCTTCGATACCTTTGAGCGCCGCCATGTATTGGAGCATCTTTTTCCCTGAGAATTCCTGATAAAAGCCCACATCTTGGGGCAGGTAGCCGAGAAGCATTCTGTACTTTGTCCCCAGCGCACAGATTTCTTCGCCGTCGAAAGTGACCTGCCCTTCCGTCGGCCGGCGCAAGCCAACCAAGATGTTCATAAGCGTGCTTTTCCCCGCGCCGTTTGGCCCCAAGAGGCCATAGAGCCCCGGCACAAAGCACGAAGAAAATAACCGAAGCGCATTTTTGTTTCGATACGATTTCGAAACATCGGCTGCTTTCAATTCCATATCATCACTCGTTTCAAATCATTCCTCCACGACGGGCAAGGGAATCAATTTTACATTTGATCCATCCAAATCGGCCAGGAAGATACCGTCATGCTGCCCGTCTTGCACAACAATTTTGTCATAGTTTGAGAAGACATAAAAGTACGGGTACATGAGGTCTTCCAAGAACATCTTCTCATTGTTTCCTTCTTTGTCCGAAAGAAAACCCCGCCCGGCAGAATCGCCGTACCGTGTATAATAGATATGCTCCGTCCCCACACCAAAGGCGTCCACGCCTTCTATCAGGAGCAACGGAGCACCGCCGTTCAGGCCAAGGCGGAACAGGCCGCCCGGGTTCGTTCTTTTTCTATAGTACAGATTCTCCCCATCTATGGCTATCCGCTCCACTTTTGTATCCAACAAAACGGCTTCCCCGCCCGCTATGGGTCCTTTATATAGATCCATAGCCATATTGACATAGTAGAGGATTTCGTCATACACAAACCAATACAAAAGATTTGTTCCCTCGACAGTCAATGTGGTTTTCAGATCATATGTTTCCAGCTCATAAAAGGAAAACATCCCGCTATTTTCTTGCGGATTGGCGGCATAAATGACAAGACAATCCCTATAAATAGCGTAATATCCGTTTTTAGGAACGGTGATACCCAAAGGATAAAAATCACGCCGATACTGCCCATACATCTGAAGGATACCGGGCATCTTTTGCGAAATTACATAGATTGAATTTCCCTTGGGATAGTACGAACCCATAGGCAGCCATAGCGCGCCCGTGCAGGTATCTTGATCGAGCGCAAAATGACCGCATGTAGGTTCCATGCAGTTAAACGTAATGCGTTCCGTCTCTTTATCTAAGTAGTATAGATTGCCGCTATGATTGATTCCATTGAAGAACACATACGGGCCTGCATCAACCATGACAATTCCAAACAATATGTTGTTGCTAATAAAAAAAGGATCATCCTCTGGCTGCGCCCAATCGTCATATCCCGTGCAACCGAAAATCGAAAGTATAAAACATACAACTATGCAACCAGATACCGCCCGAATTTTCATTGGACCTGATCACCACCATGCCCTTTATCAGGAAGAAAATACTTCCACTGTACCTATCTTAAAACTCGTACGAACAGAATCCATAGAAATCATCGCAAAAGCCGAAGTCGATCTTTTCCAATGATGAAATCCGTATAGTCGCAGGTTTTGTCGAAACGTTCCTCTGCATAAACCTGACTAAACGGGGCCGACTCTCCAGATTAAAATAACAAAAAAAGCTTTTCTCATGTCGAGCACCATCCGCAAACAAGAATATAAGGCGATTTCGCCTTCATCATATTCCCTGTCTCATCAAAAGTAAATGGAAAAAATAAAACACTTTGATGGAAAATAATGAAATATGTGTCGAATAACCTGTGCCTCAGCGCGCGCCGGTGGGAGCTCCGTCATGCTGTGAAGCGGATCGCACGTGTGTTGTTTTCGGAAGCAAGAGGTTAAAGAGGCCGCGGGAGATAATTTTCAACACCCTGCGGATTCTTTGCCCCATTGTGTAGAAATAATTTATCAAAATATGCGAGTACTCCATCCACTGCCTTGACAAAACATTATACCATGTGTTATATTTGAACGTAAGTTTTGCTACGCTCAATCGCTGGGAAAATAACCGAACCAAACCGAGTCGGCTCGCGATGCTTCAGCTAAAGAAATACGTCGCTCAAAGCGAGGTGTCCGGTGAAATCGTTGTTGCTTTGGAGCGCATAAAAGTTTGATGGGCGGGGAACAGAGAATAGGAGGCAGAGCATGATAAACAAGCTTCAACAGCTTCTGCGTGACGGTGAAGGACTGACAGTCGAGTTCAAACGCTGTAAGAGCACGCTTCCCAAGAGCGTGTACGAGACGGTTTGCTCGTTCTCCAACCGTTACGGCGGCTATATCCTGCTTGGAGTTGACGATGACGGCACGGTCAGCGGCGTTGCACCGGAGGCCGTTCAGGGTATTAAGAAAGACTTCGTGACATCGCTGAACAACCCTCAGAAGATTTCGCCCACCTTGTTGCTCAATCTTGAGGAAGCTGCCATTGACGATAAACCGGTGCTGTATGTCTATATCCCGCAGAGTTCACAGGTGGTGCTATGCGCCAACCATGTATTTGATCGCACAGAGGATGCTGATGTTGACATAACAAAATCAACTGACCTGACCGCGAACCTGTATCGGCGCAAGTCTACGCAGTATACTGAACAGGAGATTATCAAATATGTGACGGAGAGAGAATTGCGGCTCGACCTGATGCCAAAAGTGCGGCAGATCGCTGTAAATCTCAACCCTGATCACAGGTGGAAAAATATGTCAAATATGGAGATTTTTTGCAGCGCAGGGTTATATGCCCACGACTGGCGCACCGATACAGAAGGCTTTAATCTCGCGGCTATTCTGCTGTTTGGGCGCGACGATGTGATTCGTTCGTGCTTGCCGGGCTATACTACCGATGCAATTATGCGCTGTGAGAACATAGACCGTTTTGACGACAGACTCACAGTCGAGACGAACCTCATTGAAAGCTATGACCTCCTGATTGACTTTATGATGAAGCATACACTCGACAGATTTTTCCTTATTGACAATCAGCGTGTGAGTGTAAATTCATGGATAGCGCGTGAGATCGTCAGCAACTCTCTCGTTCACCGAGAGTATACAAGCGCATTTCCGGCCAAAATTGTCATCGAGCGCAGCCGCATATATGCGGAGAACTGGAACAAGGCGCAATGGCAAGGGCGCATTGATCCAGACAACTTTACGCCGTACCCGAAGAACCCACTGTTGGCGCGATTCTTTGTCAACATCGGACGCGCCGACAAACTCGGTTCCGGTGTGCGGAATCTGTATAAGTATACGAAAATTTATTCCGGCGGTGAACCCGAACTCATCGAGGGCGATGTGTTTAGGACGATTGTCCCTCTAAGGTCACTGCATAAATAAAATCAAACCGTATGGCCTCTCCGTTTTTTCGTGGGCAGTCATCAAAACATGTCCTCAAACCGCACAAGCCGGACATTGCCCCGTTTCTTCGCTTCATGGGTGAGTCTGTCTGTAAAACCTGTTTTGGCAAACAGCCAGAGCCACATCTTTTTGTAGGGGAATAGGCCTGCTTTTTCTGTGAGAGCGGTCAGTACGTCTATGTCCATAGGGGTGTTTGTCCATTTGCACTCGCACAACAGGGCGCTGTCTTTTCGATAGGTTACAATATCAATTTCCTCTTGTCGCTTTTTATAAGGATTGCTGCCCCACCATCTGCCGATTTTCCCAGGCAGGAATGGGAGCGCGTTCTTTTTGGCCTGCTCCAGCAGATATTGCTTGCAGATTTCCTCGAAGACAAGCCCCATATACGCGGGGAGTTCCTCCGCAATCTCGACATCGAACAGGGCGCCGCAAATGTGTTTCTTACGCTCCGCGCCACTGTCTCGTGCCGCCAGGGCACAGGACTCCGTAGTTGTCTTGAATGTAGGAACAAATTCCCGCCATAGTTTCAGACGCAAAATCAGCGTCTTCCGCATCAGCTGCCACAAACTTCATGTCAAGAATGTAGCTGAGCGGCGGAGAATTCGCGACCTTCTGTTGGAATTCCCCGTCAAAAGTATTGAGGCAACGTGCCGCAACCAACAGTTCGCTATAAAAAGTTGATGCCGAAACCGCATCGTTGGTTGCGCTAAGCCGTCGTCCCGCAATCGTCTGCAAAAGCAAGACTTTCTCATCAACTGTCATCGCATCCAATATTTCATATTGCCGCAGCATAGCATAAAGACATTCGAGTCGCAACACCGCCCAGCGATCAACGCCATCCAATTCTTGAATATCCAAATTGCTATAGATTGACAAAATGGCACTTCCTCGATCTTCTCGCGTGAAAAGCTCAGAAAACCCATTGAAATGAGGTTGAACCATACTCACAAACGGGTCGCCGAAAGCACTGGACGCATACATATCCGAAAAATAAACGTAATTTAGACAACTTTTCACAAGTTGCACCGTTGGCATTGCGCTCAATTCATCTTCCGGAATTTGCACCAACGCAAGATTATCCAATGTAGAAAGCTCTGCCCATGCTTCCGGAGTATCATATGGATTGTGAGCAGGCACAAAGCCTTCTTCACCTGTCTCGGGCTGCGTAAACCATGGAGATTTTTCTCCAGCGTAGGGAGCAAGGCCTACCGATATCGTTAACACTGACACAGCCAACAGGGATACGCCAAACACAAAAAGCTTTCGTTTGTTGTGTTTCATCGTTAATTTCACCTTTTTTCATTCTCTATGCTCCAAGTTGCGCCAAAATCAGAACTGATCAACGTGGCAGTGTCGTCTGCGGAGAGGGGATTCGACAAAAGCAGCCTATATGTATCACCCTGGGGCTGAAGAGCGGAGAACTGGTAATATGAATCCTCCGGCATGTCGATTTCGGGCATCGCAACCGCGTCCCATGTCATCCCACCGTCCGCGGTTCTGTACATCGGGAGAGGATTTGTGTCAAGTTCAAACCTGAAACACATAAACCCGATGCGCTCGGTTGTGAACAGCCCGAAAAGCAAAACGCGCGCGTATTGGTCATTGATGTTGTTGACTTCTTCCCATGATTTTCCAAAATCGTGGGAAATATAGACAAAGTTTTCCTGGTTTCCCATCCCGTGGTATAGACTCCCAATTATCCAGCCGTCGGACGCAGAGGTGAATCCTATCGATACGGAAGAAAAAAGATTGCCCGCACTATTATTATCTAGCTGCTGTTCACGAACCTTTGGCAGGGCAGCTCCAGACCAGTTTTTCCCTTCGTCCACAGTACTGTACACGGTGGCGGCAGCAGCATTGTCGTCATTACCACCCGACACAAAAGCCGTCACGCGAGGGTGGACAAATACGTCGAACGGCTCAATTTCCTGATCGTCTGTCATCAAACACTGCCTGACAGGTTCCGGAACGGGAATTTGCATATCATTATTTTCGCCAAAATATTGCACATGGAAGCTGTTTCCCGAAAACGAAAAGCTTCCGCGCTGCTCCGAAAACGCAGGGGCAGTCTCGTTGGATGTACAGGCTTGCAGTAAAATGAACGATGCAACAAGTATAATGGCGATGGTAAGGCGCGCGCTTTTGGTCACGATTTTACACCTCTTCTTCCGCTACCTATCTAAGATCATTGTGCTGGTTTTGCCGGCACAGTCATATTTCTTATTTTTCCAGCCTTCTTTCCTGCACCTCACCGACCTTTGCTGCGGATTTCTCCGCTACAAGTGGATGACTCGCAAGCCACCTACTCGCTGCATTCGCAGCGAGCTCCATATCTTTACAATAACATAAAATGTATCAAAAAGCAAGCGAATCCAGAGCCTCTCATCTCCTATCGCAAATTTTCTCTATACCATTTTGCGTTCTGTGACTTCATTTTGACGGAGTTTCGACTCTACTTTCGCGCCCCTTTACGGCACTGAGCGGTAAAATCAACGACCACAGGTGGTTGAGCTCCATGATACTCAAACCACTCGTGGCCGTTCAAACGGACGAGTTTCCATCCATGTAAAGAATGTTATTCTATAATTGTCGCATAAATGTCTAAGTTCTCCATCATCTCGTTGTATTCTTCCAACGTAATAAATCCGTTTTCTAGATTCGATTCTTGATTGTTGATGAATTCGTTTCTGAAGTACTCCTCGTCTACAGGCTTTTCCATGGCGCGCGATACAAGAGTCTCTTGCTCAAGTATTGCTCCAGATTGTGAAACAAACTGCGAGGAGTCATTGGAGGAGAACACACCTTGCGAAAGTCCCAAGATATAGTAATAATCACCCTCCGTATTAAAAGCGCCGCCTCTCCCAGGTTTATATAGAAAAAGAAGGTATTCATCACCCGCTTCAAATATTACATTTGGCTCATATATTTCCGTGTATCCTCCCGCTGTGCCACCTTGTACACGTACCGTAATTATCTCTTCGTCAGTCGCTCCTCTTATCGCATCAGAAACAGAAATATAATAGTCGGTGAAATTTGCAGTTGAACCAGAAGGACTCCTCACTTGAAAACCCTCCGATATTCCAGTTACGACGCCAACAACCACAAGCGACGATTGTTCAAACAAATCGTCAGTATTCTTTTCTGCCAATAGCCCCTGGAAATGACGAACATCTCCAACAATATCCTTTTCATTGCCCCATAAAAAAGTCTGCACATCTGAGGCTATCAAATTGGGATCTGCATTAGCGGAATAAATCATCTCTCCTTCCGGTATATTTAAAAATCCTCCGTGACTATCTATGATACATGGAAGCACAGCGATCCATTGACTGTATACTTGATTATCCACCAAATCAACAAAGACAAAAAATCGCAATTCATACCCCTGCAAGTCTGAAAGTTTCTCATAAAACCTCGCATGGATATATCTGAGCCCATCCAATTTTGAAATGTCTTTGTCTGTCGGAAGAACAGGTCTCTCAATGCCAATATCCTCACATGCTCCACGAATCAAATCAAAGCTTGAACCATTAGCGACAGGAGAGATAGACATCTCTCCTGTCGCAGAGAAAAAATTGTAATCGTCCCACTGTGGTTGATTGAAAAGACGATTTAAAATATCAGCATCACTTGGTTGCTTTTCTCTAAAAGCCACCAGTTTCAACACCCCTAAAATTCCTGCAGATAATATGAACAAACTCAACAATACAATCACTTGCTTCTTATAAGTGGTTGTATTGTTTCTAAAGTGATTCATACTACAGAAATCTGTTTATAAGCGTATGACTGGGCAATCCAAACGAACCCGTGGGATGACCATCCACTATTTACATATAATTGATCGTTAGATGGTATCCCTGTATCGTAATACCCAACCGTGATGACATAATGATAGTCAAACACCTTTTTCATGATGTGACATCCTTTCTTTTAATCAAGCCGATACATCTTACGCTGTTGAACACATCGTGTTGAGACTGGGTTATGTGCCCACAAGGAACCAGGAGTTACTCTCATTTTCGACACACCCACACCATTACCTAATCCTTCGCCTTTACTGTGTCACGGATTCAGGTAAGTACTCACACATCAACTCTACCCGTTTCTCTTGAACCTGCTCACACTCTGTGGCACTTTGGGCTGGTGGAACCATGCAATCAACCGACCATCCCCACATCCGTAGCATACCACCGGTCGACACCATCTGTGCAAGTCCGAATCCGTGGTTGGATACATCCTGCTTTGATGTCCGGAAGTCCATGTTCATCGGTCCGGAGGCAAAATGTTCAACAAGTCTAATGGTTCCCTCTATTATTGGGAGACTCCCTGCCCAATGGGCAAAAAGTCTCCCAATAACAACGAAACACAGAACGCAGTGCTGTTACCTCAAAGTCAAGTCTGTGCTTGTCTATTTGGATACGCAACAAAAATATACTCAACAAGTGCAAATACAAATAGGAACAGGGAAACACAAATATAAAAATTAAAGTTTCTCACCATAGAAAGCATCATATCTCCGTACTTACCAAGTCTCCCGCTCGAAATCCTGTTCGATATGTCTACCATGTACCCGATTATCAAAACAAAAAGTACAGCAATCATACGAGAGACAATCCTGAGAATAGAACCCTTGCATGTCAGATTTTTAAACCTGAAGTGAAACGCATTGCGATGCACAATAAAACAACAAAGAATAGAAACAAGGACCGGCAAACCATCCCGAAAAATCAACAATATCCAGAGGTCTGACGGCCACGGAACAAAGACTATATCAAGAAGAAATACAGCGCCGAACAAAATAGCTTGGCATATTGTAGCTGTAAATACCGATAATATTTCGCCGCCTTTTCCTCGCTCATTAAACATCTATTAAACCACCTTAGGTTGTGATTCTGCTACCTACATTACAAATAACTGTGCCGAGATTTACCACATCGATCCTGGTTTCGCATCTCAGGACAAAACCAGTATAGGTGGACGAGTCTTCATAGTAAGCCCAATTGCTTGTAGGATACTTGACAGTTGGTCCATCCGTCCACAAAGCCCAAAATATATCTGTCGTCCCATATCTTAGCTGACGATTCGTTACGACCACGTTCTCTATCTCCCACTGCCCAGCCGCCGCATGTAATTCATTTTCAGTTCCAGAAATGTCAATCCAATAAACACAAGCCCATGCCATTATTCCATATTGCGTTTTATATTTCTCATCTTCTTTAACATTTGCCGCAACCGCAACCGCAACATACAGATTTGCAGTTTCTCCATTGTCACGGGTAAGTTCTCCCATTTTCTGAACCGTTGAACTTACTTCAAACTCAATTTCATCTTCTGCAACACCGATAACAGGAATGAACTCTGCACTTGCAATAACACTTTCTCTCACCGATATAGGAACGGAATAGTCAACAATTCCTGTCACAGCATCAGCCAACAAGGACTCTGTATCTGCCTCTGCAACAAGAGCATCTGCCTGGAGACGAATTGACGCAGTTTCACCCAGAGTGCTACTATTTACATATGTGGTAACGCTCAGAACGTCTCCTTCAACGGCAGGTTCTTTTGCCAAAGTAATTGATGTCATCATCAATGAGAGCACGAATACGAGTGCGAATGCACGTTTCATAGTTAATTTCATTAGTCGTTCTCCCTTGTTTTAATTTTGGTCAATATAAATAACCATAAATCAGCCATCCGCGCGTTCATTATGGAAGCGCACAGTAGTTTCTTAGTCCAAGTAGAACCACACAACCTTTCCGTCATAAAAACATCCCCAACAGAACCTACCCCACTATAACAATGGATCTGTACTCTACCTGCTCCTCTTGAACCTGCTCATACCCTGCGGCACTTTGGGCTGATGGAACCACAAAGTACAAACCGCCTGCGAAGACGCTACGCCCAGCACCAAAGCCAAGGATGCGAACAATCCACCCAGTCGCATTCCTACGGCACCCAGCTTTTTCATACTCCACCTCCTTCCTGCTCACGTTGCTTACCGTTTTCATACCTTATAAAATTCGCCATTAGAGATATTGCTGCGGTAAAAACTCCCATCGCTAAAGAAAAGACAAATTTTTTGTCAGGCACGAAACCAGTCAGCAAACCTATTGTTGCGGCATACCCAGCGATGAAACAGCGACTCTTTTTCTTGAATCGGACCTTCTCCTCGTACGAGAGCGGTTTGTTCGCGTCTTCCGCCGGCGCAAAGAGAAACACATAGACGACTGATAACAAAACACTTGTGACAATGACCGGGAACTGAACATCCACCGGGAGATACAACAAGAGCAATAGAAACACCGCATAAGAACACATTAAAATAAGGAAACACCTGAAATGATTTTTCGCATGATATCCGCCGGCGATCTGACGAAGCGGCGCAAATCCCAACAGATACAGAGCGCTTTCTGGTACGGTACGGGTGATGACAGACAGAAACGTCAGCGCAAGGAAATTCGCAAATGTCGACAGCAGGATTTCAAAACTGTACGTATAAACTTCCTCATCATCCGCCGCGATGAGCCCGTGGGCCATGAAAAACGATGATATGCCTCTGGACATCCGAGCAATCATATCGATCACCCCTACGGTCGGAGCATACTATCACGGGCAAATTTTGTCAATGGCATCTGCATAAGTGTCGAAAAAAAAGACATAACTGTTAAACAGACCGATTCTGTAGGAGCACTTTGAGTGAAAATTTTCCATCTTTTGGGTCCCAATGCGGGGTCACATCCCCATCGTACTTGTGTGCGATCGCCTTTATCTGCGCAAGTCCGAATCCGTGATTTCCTTTGTCCGGCTTTGATGTCCGGAAGCTCACGTCCACCGGTCCGGAGACGAAGTTTTCGACAAGAACCGAGACGTTGCCGGACGTATTTGTGATGCGAAGCAGAATCTCCCTTTTCACATCGGCCGAGCGCAAAATCCCCTCGATGGCGTTGTCCAGCGCGCTGGCCACAACAACAGCCAAATCAAACTGGTCGACAGCCAGACTGCCGACCAGCAACACTGTGTGGACAACGTGTATGTCAGATTCGCTGGCTCTGTTGATTTTTGCCTGTAAAATCGCATCGATGGCCGGGAATCCCGTGTCTACGACATCTGCCGTTCTCTTGATATCCGTTTGAATCCTCTTTATGTGCCTCAGAGCGTCCCCTATCTGGCCCTCTGCCAACATGCCGGATATGGCGATCAGCGCGTTGTTCATGTCATGACGGATCGACCTTACCTCACGCTGTGTTTGATAGAGTTTTTGATAGTGCTCGATCTGGATTTCCAATCTGAGCTGCGCCAACTCATATTCCTTTTTATAGGACAAAGCCCTGCGCTGTCTGTCAAGGATAATTATTGTGATAAATACCAGACACAACGAGATGATTACAGCTAGCAAACCCAACGTGGAGATACGAGGATTGTCGATGTTTGAGGTAAATTCATTTATAATAAAACAGAGGATGATGGATTGTACCGGCATAAACATCATCAGTAGATTGAATTGTCTATCCACCTGTTCTTTTCCTTTGTTTATGAAAAACCTGATCAAGTACACCAAAAGCAGCGAAACAAATTTTGATACAAGTACGCCCAGAATATATGTTGAAAAATTGCTTTGCATTTCTGCAATCTGGATTTCTAAAACTTGCACAAGCAAAATGCCAACGAGTATTTCTGTCGTCAACATGATCACTGTAATCACCAGAACGAGTAGGAACTTCGACGTGACATTGGACACAAAATAAAAACTCAGACAACAGTTGATGACAACAGCCACAGCAGGAAGTATGATTGCACCTTGAAAATATGCTGTGACCACAACATTAACGATAGTAGCACAGACAAGCCCCCCTATAAGGATAGGCCAATTGCGTTTTTTCATCTCCCAAAATGTTCCATAAAATAGCATGATAGCAAGAATTTCGACGCCTGTCCCCAGCAAATCAATCAACAATTTATCCATATCTCACACTCCATACTTGGCAAGAAAGGCATTGAAAGCTTTCAAACAGTCCCGTTTTTTCCGGACGCTCATGTCCACATGCTGACCATAGATTGTGAATATACGTGTATCTTTGATCCTCTTGATATAGTGCATGTTGATCAATGTCCCATGGTTACATCTGAAAAAACCGTACGGAGATAGGCGCTCCTCATATTCGCCGATTTTGCCAGCGCACTCATATTTTTTACTTTTTGTCACAAATACAACATGTCGGAGGCTCGCCTCTAGATAGACAATTTCACTGACGTCAAGCGCGCAAGTAATATCCTCCCACTTGCATTCGATCATATGATGTCGGCCTCTGTGTTTTTCCAATGCCCTGCTCAACACTTCACTGACCTTTTGGGCGTCGGCAGGCTTCACAATATAGTCGAATGCCTCCACTTGAAAGGACTGAAACACATATTGGCCATGACTCGTCAAAAATATGATGATGGCATCTCTGTCAATCTTCCGAATTTCCTGCCCCGTTTCCAGGCCGGACAGGCCCTCCATCTGAATGTCTAAAAAAATGATGTCAAACGGACGTTCCCTGTGGCTGTTCAAAAGCGCGCTTCCGCTTGAAAACTCAGCAATCACGGCATCACCGGGCAAAACACCGCTCGCATCGATCACCTCGCGCAATTGCGCCCTGAGAACACCCTCGTCGTCACAAACAGCCACACGCACAAAACCCTCCCCCTTCTCCAATTCTCCATTGGCGGTCGAAAACCGCACTTAGAGGTACAGATCCAGCAGCAGACCGCGGAGTTCGTCGATGGAGTGCATGACGGCCAGGGCGTCCGCCTGGTCCTGCAGCACCTGCGCGGCCAGTTCCTCCAGTTTTTTGTTGATCCGCTTGATGAGGGCGTAGATCCGATGCCGCCCGCGTGCGTCCATCATCGACTGCTTTTTGAATGAAAACGCGAAACGCACCGCCTCGTACATGAACTCGGCGATCATCTCCCGGTACTTCTTCAGCTCCACGATGTCGCACCGGCGGGCCAGCGCCTGCCCCTGCCGGTCGATGTCCTGCTGCAGCTCTGTCAGTTTGCGCTCGGCCTCCGCGCGGCTGAGCTGCGCGAGTTCCTGCCGGAAACTGAGCGTCTGGCCGGCCGCTTCCCGGCGCTCCACCCCCGTTCCGGCGCGGATAAGATTGTGAAAACC
Source organism: Oscillospiraceae bacterium (assembly GCA_031265355.1). Classification (NCBI taxonomy): domain Bacteria; kingdom Bacillati; phylum Bacillota; class Clostridia; order Eubacteriales; family Oscillospiraceae; species Oscillospiraceae bacterium. The sequence goes on from JAISCT010000003.1 coordinate 53,224, forward strand.
GCTGACGTCCTGGATCTTCATGCCGTCCTCCCCGGCCTGCGCGGCCGCCGTCCGCCCTGTGGGCGCCCGTATATTTTATGTATTGCCATTATATCACCGCGTGGGCCGGCCTGGCAAATAACAGCCGACCGTTCACGCATCTTTTACAGCTTTCCTCTTGACAATACCCGACACATGACATAGAATAGCTGCCAATCGCGTTTGCGCGCTTGGACAAAATTGGAACGCACGCAGGAGGTGAAGACCCATCATCAGGTTGCTCAAACGGCACCTTCGGCCCTATGCGGGGTCAATCGGCGCCGTGTTGTTGTTGCTGCTCACGCAGGCGCTGCTCGACTTGTATCTGCCGACCCTCAACCGGGAGATCATCAACAACGGCATCATGCCAAACCCCGTGACGGGGCAGTCGAATGTACCCTATATCTGGCGCACCGGCGGCTTTATGCTGCTCACAGCCACTGTTTCGATGGCCTGCGCCATCGCCGCCTCCTGGTTTGCCTCGCGCACCGCCATGGCCGCCGGACGCGACATCCGGACCCGGTTGTTTGCACATGTGCAGTCCTTCTCTCGGCAGGAAATGGACCGCTTCGGCACGCCCTCGCTCATTACACGGACGACAAACGACGTACAGCAGGTGCAGATCGCCGTCATGATGATGCTGCGTATGATGGTCACGGCACCCCTCATGGCCGTCGGCGGCGTTGTCATGGCCCTGCGGCAGGACGTGACGCTCTCCTCCATCATCGCCGTTATCGTACCGGTCATGGCTCTCTTTGTGGCGCTGCTGGCGTCGCGCTTTCTGCCGATGATGGGCCTTCAGCAAAAGAAACTCGACCGGCTGACGCAGGTCATGCGAGAAAAACTCTCCGGCGTGCGCGTCATCCGCGCCTTCGTCCGGGAGGATTACGAGGAGGCGCGTTTCGACACAGCCAACCGCGAACACGCCGACGTCAATTTGAAGATTGGCCGGCTGATGGCCTATATGATGCCCGCCATGACCATCTTGTTCAACACCTCGATGGCGGCTGTGCTGTGGTTCGGCGCCCACCGCATCGACGCGGGCCTCATGGACATGGGCCGGCTAATGGCCTTTCTCACTTATTTGATGCAAATTCTTATGTCCGTCATGATCGCCGTCATGATGTTCATTCTGTTGCCGCGCGCGGCGGCCTCAGCCGGCCGTATCAACGAAGTGCTGGGCCTCGCGCCCTCGATCCGGGAACCGGAACCCGGCGCGGCGCGGGACCTGGGCAACTTCGGGCAAGCGCCGGCGCTCATCCGGTTCGACCATGTGTCGTTCCGCTACCCAGGCGCCGAGGCCGACGTGCTCACGGACATCTGTTTTGACGCCGCGCCGGGTCAGGTCGTCGCCGTCGTCGGCTCGACAGGGTCGGGCAAATCTACGCTGGTAAACCTCATCCCCCGTTTCTTCGACGTGACGGAGGGCGCCGTCCTGCTGGGCGGCACGGACATCCGCAGCCTGCCGCTGCACACGCTGCGCGCCCAGATCGGATTTATCCCCCAAAAGGCGTTTCTCTTCACCGGCACGGTGGCCTCAAACCTCCGCTGCGGCCGGGAGGAGGCCGACGACGAAGCCCTGTGGGAGGCGCTTGCGATCGCGCAGGCGCGGGACTTCGTCGCCGCGATGCCAAACGGGCTGGTGGCGCCGATCGAACAGGGCGGCGCCAACGTCTCCGGCGGGCAGCGGCAGCGGCTGGCCATCGCCCGCGCGCTGGTGAAACAGCCGGCGCTCTATGTGTTTGACGACAGCTTCTCCGCACTCGATCTCAAGACTGACGCCGCGCTGCGCGCCGCGCTCCGGCGTTCTCTCTCGAACGCCGTGATCTTCATTGTGGCGCAGCGTATCTCCACGATCCAAAGGGCCGACCTCATCCTGGTGCTGGACGAGGGCCGCATGGCGGGCCGCGGGACGCACGAGGAACTCCTGCGCACCTGCGAGGTGTACCGGGAGATTGCGCGCTCCCAGCTTCCGAAAGGGGGGAGACCCGCGTGAGCGATAAGAAACCGTCCGCGCCGCCGCGCCCGACCCGGCCCCCGTTTGGAGGACCCGGCCCGGCGGGCCGCATGCCGGCGGAGAAGGCGAAAAACTTCGGCGGCGCCATGCGGCGTCTGGCCGGCTACCTGCGGCCGCAGTGGCCCGCCGTCGCCGCCGTGTTTGTGATGACCATTTTGAGCGTCGGGTCCAACATCGCCGGACCCAGAATCATGGAGACCGGGATCAACGAGCTTGTAAGCGCCGTCTCACAGAAGATCTCCGCGGGCGCCGCCGCGCGGATGGACTTCACCCCCTTCGGCCGCGCGCTGACGCTCATGCTGGGCGCCTATCTCGCGGCGGCGCTGTTTCTGTTTGTGCAGTCGCGTCTCATGACGCGTGTGTCGCGCAACGTCATCTACCACATGCGCCGCGAGGTCGACAGAAAGCTCTCCCGCCTGCCGCTCTCCTACTACGACGGCACCGGCCGCGGCGAGATCCTCTCCCGCGTGACGAACGACATCGACAACATCAGCGCCACGCTCCAGCAAAATCTGACCCAGATCGTCACGGCAGTGTTCACGCTGTTTGGCGTCCTCATCATGATGTTTACAATCCACGCCACGCTGACCCTCCTTTGTCTGCTGACGCTGCCGCTTATGTTTTTGGCGACGGCGCTCATCATGCGGCGTTCACAGAAATACTTTGGCACTCAGTGGGCGTCCACCGGAGCGCTGGGCGCGCTGACGGAGGAGGCCTACACGGGGCACGAGATTATAACCGCTTTCGGCCGGGAGGAGGCCATGCGCACCCGCTTTGGGGAGGAGAACACACGGCTGTACCGCGCGGGGTTTCGCGCACAGTTTTTATCCGGTATCATCATGCCGATGATGTGGATGCTGAACAACTTGAACTTCGTCGTCGTCTGCGTGTACGGCGGCGTGCAGGTAGCCGGCGGGGCCATGTCGTTCGGCGCCGTGCAGGCGATGATCCAATACGCCCGGCAGTTCACCCAGCCCATCCAGCAGACCTCCGCGATTCTCAACATGCTGCAGTCCACCGCAGCCTCGGCCGAACGGGTTTTCGAACTGCTGGACGTAGCGGAAGAGACGCCGGACACCGGCGACACCCGGCTGTCGGACCCGCGCGGCGCGGTGTGTTTCGAGAACGTATCGTTTGCTTACCGTCCGGACGCGCCGCTGATCGCGCACATGAATTTGTCGCTGCGCCCCGGTCAGCGGGTGGCCATTGTCGGGCCGACCGGCGCGGGCAAGACGACGATCGTCAACCTGCTCATGCGCTTCTACGAGCTGGATGAAGGCCGCATCACGGTGGACGGCACGGACATCCGTTCGATGCGGCGGCGGGATCTGCGCGCGCTGTTTGGCATGGTGCTGCAGGACACTTGGCTCTTTCACGGCACCATCCGCGAAAACATCGCCTACGGTCGTCAGGACGCCGACGCGGCGGCGGTGCGGCGGGCGGCGTCCGTCGCGTCCGTCGACCACTTTGTGCGCACGTTGGAACACGGCTACGACACGGAGATCAACGACGACGCCACGAACATCTCACAGGGTCAGAAGCAGCTTCTGACCATCGCTCGGGCGTTTCTGTCCGACCCGCAGATTTTGATCCTGGACGAGGCCACCTCCTCGGTGGACACCCGCACGGAGATTTTGATCCAGCGGGCGATGGAAAAACTCATGCAAAACCGCACCAGCTTCATTATCGCTCACCGACTTTCCACCATCCGGGACGCGGACCTCATCTTGGTCATGCGCGACGGCGCCATCGTCGAACAGGGCCGCCACGAGGAGCTCCTCGCCCAGGGCGGCTTCTACGCCGAGATGTACAACAGCCAGTTCGCCGAAGAGGCCACCTCATAAGGGGACAGGCTCGGCGGCGCCTCAGGACATCGCAAAGACAGCGCCCGTCCCCTCCCCGGGGACGGGCGCTGTCTTTGCCGTCTATAATTTCCAATATTTTACATTTTTCTCAAGCACACAACGGCGCGTGATTCAGCCGAAGGCCTTCTGACAGCGCAGGAATTTTTTGACGATGCCGCCAAACTCCGGCTGGCTGAAGAAGAGGACGATCGGGCGGCCGGTCTCATCCCGGTACTGCAGTTTCAGATACGCCGGCTGCTGGTTGCCGATGTACAGCGCGCCGAGCCCGGAAAACATGGGGTTGTCGCTGTTTTCCCACGGCCGCAGCGAAGGCGCGAGCGCGGCCGTAGGCGGGCGTCTCTCCGCCTGCCAGGTGGAACGCACGTCCGCCAACCGGTGTTTCGTCAGTTCGATCACCCGGACCGTCGGTATGCGATGGAGCATCTCCTCCGTGTCGAGCGACACCACGCGGACTTCGCGCGGCCACAGTTCAATCCGGCACAGGCGCTCCACTCCGTTTCTCTCGGCGCCGAGCCGGCCCTGGGCGACCGCCAAGGGTCTTTCCGCCTGCTCCTTCTTCACGATCTCACACACCTCTCCCCGGTTACACCCCCGCCGCTTTGGGACCATCCGCCGTCACAGCGGCAAAATGAGCTGCGCGATGGAGAAAAAGATGATCAGAGAGACGGCGTCCACCATCGTGCTGATGAGCGGGGCCGCCATCACGGCGGGGTCCGCCCGGAAGGCGCGGGCCACCATCGGCAGCAATCCGCCCAAGGTCTGCGCGATGACCACGGTGAGCAGCATGCTGAAGGACACCGTGAGCCCCAACACCACATCTCTCTCCTGCAGATATACGCGCACAAAATTGACGGCCGACAGGAGCACGCCCACCACGAGGCTTGTCCTCAGTTCCTTCCACCAGATCCGGGCAAAGTCCCGGGCGCCGATCTCCTCGAGCGCCATACCGCGGATCACCACCGTGGAGCTCTGGCTGCCCGCGTTGCCGCCCGTGCCGGTGATCATCGGCACGAAGGTCACAAGCAGCGGAACGGCCGCAATGGCCGCCGTGTATTGCTTCATGATGCCCCCGGTGATCATGCCGGAGATCATCAGCACCAGCAGCCAGGTGATGCGGTTGCGCGCCAGGCTCAGGATGCCGGTGCGCAAGTATGGCTTTTCGGAGGGGCGCATGGCCGCCATCTTCTCGAAGTCCTCGGTGGCCTCCTCTTGCACGACGTCGATGATGTCGTCGATCGTGATGATGCCCACCAGTCTGTCCTCTTTGTCCACGACGGGGAGGCTCAGGAGGTCGTACTTTTTGAACTGGTGGGCCACGGCCTCCTGGTCGTCCAGCGTCCGGGCCGCGACAAACACCGTGTCCATGACGTCGCGCACCCGCGCGCCGCTGTCCGCGAGCAACAATTTGCGCACCGACACGACGCCCTCCAGGTGGCGCGTCCCGTCGGTGACGTAACAGGTGTAGATCGTTTCCTTGTCGGGCCCGACCTTTCGGATGCGGCCGAACGCCTCGGCGATCGTGATGCCGCCGGGCAGGTCCACAAATTCCACGGTCATGATGCTACCGGCCGAATTGTCCGGGTACTGCAGCAGGGAGTTGATCTGCGCGCGCGTGTCCTCCCGCGCGTTGGCCAGCACTTTCTTGACGATACCGGCCGGCATCTCCTCGATGAAATCCGCCGCATCATCCAGGTAGAGTTCTTCGATGATGACGGCGATCTCCTTGTCGGTCAGCGCCTCGATGATCGACCGCTGGGTTTCGGGAAAGAGATTGGCAAACACCTCACTCGCCGTGTCTTTGGTCAGCATTCGGAAGATGATGACCGCCTTTTCGCTCTCCAATGTCTCCAAAAAACCCGCGATGTCCGCGGGATTTTGCTGCAGCAGCTCCGTCTGCAGACGCTGATATTGCTTGCTGCCCAGGTCGTCGAGCAGCATATTGTAATCAAACATTTCCATACCTCCCGGCGGAAACGGGCATGGAAACACAAAGCCAGACGGAGCGCCGCCTTGTCAGCGGCCGACGGCCCGGTGGGCGCCGCGGACGGCCGCATGAAAAACGGCGGGGGTCTCACGCCTCTTTGCGTCCCCACGCCGACAGCCCGCCCTTGTACTTCGCGGAGGGCCTGAGCCCTCCCCGGCTCTCTCGGCGGGCGTCACCTCACCGCCGCGCGGCGAAGGCTGCCTCTCGGGACCGCTTCTCATGTTCTCACCGTCCTTCATCCGTATAAAATCCATTATCTGACATATGTATCAATATCTGTCATACGCCTCACCCGGCGCTGTGCACACTCAAATCCTTTCTCACTTCGTCTCTCATTATACCGTGGCAGATGGGGGTCTGTAAACCTGGTTTCAAAAATTTCACCCCGTTTCGGCAAAATCACTCTTGCGTCTCGGCGCACTTGGCGCTATAATAGAAAAGTGTTGGGGCGCGCTCCGTCCGGCGCATCTGCGGGAGTAGTTCAGTGGTAGAGCGTCAGCTTCCCAAGCTGAAAGTCGCGGGTTCGAATCCCGTTTCCCGCTCCAAATCAAAAATCCGCCTCAAGGGCGGATTTTTTCATCATCAAAACATTTGTAAAAGCGTGGGCGGCCCGGTTGATTTTTTATGCACTATATGCTATGATTATACTGTTCAAAGAGAAAGGGATGACACAGGTATGAAAAGAAGGTTTGCAACATTTGGGAAACGGGCGGCGGCCGTGTCGCTCACAGTGGTCTTCTTTGTGGTCACCGCCATCGGCGCCAGCGCCTGCACCAGCTTCTACCTCGGCAAGGGCACCACGGAAAACGGCGCTGTGATCTGGGGCCGCTCCGAGGACATCTCGGCCCGCTACGCGAAGCTCTACCGCGTCCATCCCGCGGAGACGCACGGGGAGGGAGAAGACTATGTGTCCTCCACCGGCTTCCGCTGGCCGTACCCGGCGCAGACACTGCGCTACACCTACGTGGCGGATTCCGTACTCAACGAAGGCTACACGCCGGAGCCTTACGCCGAGGCCGGCATCAATGAGAAAAACGTCGCCATCTCCGCCACCGTCACGCTGAGCGGCATGCGAACCGCCATCACCGGCAGTCGCAACACCCTTGGTCTTGATACGCTCGTCTCCACCCAGAACGGCGGACTGGCCGAGACCGACCTCACGTCGGTGGTGCTGATGCAGGCGACCTCGGCCCGCCACGCCGTGGAACTGGTCGCCGAGGTCGTCGACACCGTGGGCGCGGCCGGCACGGAGGGTTTCATGGTGAGCGACCCGGACGAAGTCTGGTACATGCAGCTTCTCTCCGGGCACCAGTACGTGGCGGTCAAGGCGCCCGCCGACAAGATCGGCTTCTCGCCCAACATGCCGGGCAATGTGGACGTCAGCGACGTGGAGAACGTGGTCGCCTCCCCCGGACTCATATCCGTCGCCCAGCAGGCCGGCACGCTGAGGCTGGACGAGGCGGGGTTTATCAAGATTGCGGACAGCTACGCGAACCTCCCGACCAGCGTCGCGGGCCGCCTATGGCTGGGCGCCAACTATCTGCACGACGAGGAGACGGCGAAGGCCCTGACCCCCGGTTACATCAGCTACTTCCAGAGCCCGCGTCCCGAGAAGAATTACACCTTGTATGAGGCGTTGCGCCTGCTCGCCTACCGCGGGGAGGGCACGTCCAAGGACGCCGGCAGCGGCACGGGCAACAGCTCCGCCATCGGCAACGACGGCACGGTGGAGGCGCACGTGTTTGAGACCCGGGACGATCTGCCGACCCCGCTGGCCACCGTGGAGTGGCTCAGCATCGCGCCGCCCGAGTTCGGCGTGTATCTCCCGTTCTACGGCGCCCTGGTGACCGAGACCTACGAGATGTACGGCCGGCCCGACACCGCCTCTTACAACAACGCAGACCCGGATGCAAATTCCATGTACTGGGTGTTCCGCGAGCTCTACACGCTCTGCAAGGGCCCGCGGGACGCCACAGAGCTCGGATCCCGCGCACTCCGCACGCGCTACGGCGCCGGCGTGCAGGCCTTCTGGGAGCGGTATCAGAAATCTCTCATCGCGCAGCAGACCGACGTGGACGCCGCCATGGTGGAGATCTACGAACACAACCCGGCCCTGGCCCAGAAGAAGGCCACGGACATCTCGAAGGCCATCTCTGAAGAGGCCTATGTGTACGCGAAGGCGCTCCTGCGGGAGCTGAAGGCCTTCCAGGCCGCCGGCACGACAGGCGCGTTTGTACCCTCTCTGCTGGCCGACGAGAGCGCTCTGCCGACCTACGCCGGGCTGCTCACCGTTCTGTCCGCGCCTGCGCCTGTCCTTGAGCCCGGGGCCGACGCCTCTCTCTCCGCCTCCGTCACGGTCGACAACATCTCCGCCTCGGAGGCCGCCGCGACGCTCATCGTCGCGCTGTACGCCGCCGACGGCCGGCTGCTGGGCACCCAAACCGAGACGGCCGCGCTCCCATCGTTTACAGAGACCGCGCTTGCCCTCTCCGCCAATTCAGGCGCCGCCGCCTACGCGCGGGCCTTTGTCTGGCAATCCGACATGGCCCCGATCGGCGGCGCGCAGGCGCTGCCTCTCCTGTCGGCCGCCGACTGACGCACTCTTCTCTGGCGACGAACCTCCTCCGGGACCGCCCTGTCAGGCGGTCCGGAACGGATAACGATAGGCGGCTCCCGGCGTAAGGCTGGGAGCCGCCTATTTGGTTTCATCTCCCCGGCGCTGTGAGTGCGCGGAAGATGGCTCCGGCGCAGGCGTCTACGTCCAGGAGTCCCGGCGGAAGGTCCAGGCCTTGGGCTTTCAGAGCCTCGGCCAGCGCCACCGTCTGTGGTACGGAGAGCCCCACCTGTGCGAGTGCGCCGGGACAGCTGAAGATGTCGCGCGGAGACCCGTCCAGAAGCACGCGGCCGCCGTCCATGACGACCACGCGGCCGGCCAGCGCCGCCTCGCTCATGTGGTGCGTAATCAATACGACGGCGATGCCGTGCTCCCGGCACAGCCGCCGGATCGTCTCTATCACCTCCCGCCGCCCGACAGGGTCGAGCATGGCGGTCGGCTCGTCGAGAACCAGGCAGCGCGGCCGCATCGCGATGACGCCGGCGATGGCGACGCGCTGTTTCTGTCCCCCCGACAGGCGATGGGGCGCGTATTCGCGGTACCCCTCCATGCCGACCTCTTTAAGGGCGTCTCCCACGCGCCGCACAATCTCCTCGGAGGGCACGCCCAGATTCTCCAGCGCGAAGGCCACATCCTCCTCGACGGTGGTGGCCACAATCTGGTTGTCCGGATTTTGGAACACCATACCCACCGTCTGGCGGATCGCCAGTGTCTGCGTCTCGTCCCTCGTGTCCCGGCCCTCCACGGTCACCCGGCCGGCGGTCGGGATGAGTACGGCGTTGCAGTGCTTGGCGAGCGTCGACTTGCCGGAGCCATTGTGCCCCACCACCGCGACAAACTCCCCCCGCCCAACAGTCAGCGACACACCGTCCAGCACGGGCGGCGCGTCCGGCGCATAGGCGAACGTCACATCTTGAAAATTCAGCAAGGCATCCATCGTCCGGTCGCTCCACATGGTAAAATCCACCCGGTCCGGGTCACCGGCAGGCCGAGTTCATCCGCCTCGGCCGCGCCGCCGAAACGGGCGGTCATCGTGCTGTTCAGCAAGTACGAAAGCGCGCCGGGCGCCAGACCCGTGGTGTAGGCGTTCAGCAGGACAAACAGCGGCGCGTCCGAGAGAACGCCGGCGCATAGCGTCAGAAAGTCGAACAGGCTTTCCTCCAATTTCCACACCTCGCCCGACGGCCCCCGCCCGTAAGAGGGCGGGTCCAAAATCAGCGCGTCGTAGCGCCGGCCGCGCCGGATCTCCCGCTGAACAAAGGCGCGGCAGTCGTCTACAATCCAGCGGACAGGCCGGTCGGCAAGACCGGAGACCGCCGCGTTCTCACGGGCCCAAGCCACCATGCCCCGCGCCGCGTCCACATGACAGACCTCGGCGCCCGCCCCGGCGGCGGCGACGGTCGCGCCGCCGGTGTAGGCAAAGAGATTCAGCACGCGGACGGCCTGCCTCGCCTTCGCGATGCGGGCGCGGAGGAAGTGCCAGTTTACCGCCTGCTCCGGGAAAAGCCCCGTGTGCTTGAAGTTCATCGGCCGCACGCGGAAGCGATAGTCTCCATAGGCGATGTCCCAGTGGGACGGCAGGTCGTGCACCTCCCAGTGCCCGCCGCCGCCCTCACGGCGGTAGCGGGCGTCCGCACGCGCCCAGGCGGGGTGTGTGCGCGGCGTGTCCCAGATCACCTGGGGGTCAGGGCGTACGAGGTGAAACGCACCCCAGCGTTCGAGCCGCTCCCCGTGCGTACAGTCCAACAGTTCGTAGTCCCGCCATTTGTCAGCCACCCACATGGGTTCTTCCCCACATTCCGGCGCCCGCCTTTCGGCTCGGCGCCCGCAGTCCAATTGCAATAAATTATATCATCCGCCGGGCCATCTGGCAAGGGAACGCGCCCCGAACCTTTCGGTCCGGAGCGTTTTTTCCCAAAAATGTAATTTTTGGCACATTTGTGGAGATTTCAGTCAAGGGGCAGGCACAGTATGGTTCTATCCGACTCAAACATCTCCGCATAGCGCGGCGCCTCCCACTTTTGCTGTTTCCAAGTGTGATAAATATTCGGAATCCCGCTGCCGGCACGCTCGCCGATGTCCAGCAAGCTGAACATTTTCATGACGACCGCATTGCGCGGAGAGGACACGCCGCCGCTGCGCGCCTCGCCGAAGCTGACGCGAAAGCCGCCGGGGTTCTCCAAAACAATCTCGTTCCAATGGCTGCGGACGACAACGCCGCGCGAGCCGTAATAATCGGCGTTTGTCAAGCAATTGGCCAGCGCCTCGCGCAATGCTTTGTGCACAGGCGTGTCGTCGACGCGGTGTACGCCGTCTTCCGTTTTGTAGGGAATTTTGATCCGCGGGTTCTGTATGAGTTTGTTGTAGACTTTGAAATAGAAATCGTACACATTGCCGCTCCACTCGCCGGAGGATGAGGTGATTCTGTCCGTCCAGCCTATTTGCGCGTCAAAACATTCTTGATAATCGAGAAAAAATTGCGGATACTCGCGCAAGATTTCGTATTCAAAGCCGAACATGAGCAACCCCGCCGCCGTTGGGTGCCATTTATCATCCTCTCCAATACCAACCGCCCCGAGTTTTTGCAAAAACTCTATATCCTCAAGCTCCTCCCAAACGTGACCAGGACGTGTGACTTTCATACGGCTGCGGTAACGGCGCAGACTGTCATAATCAAAAACAGCGAGTGCCAGCTTATCCAACACCAGCATATCCTGTGTCTTGCCGCCGTTGTCGCGTACCATCGCCTGCACCATTTCCCTGGTACAGCGATAATCGCCCTCGCCGTTTCTGCGGTAAGTTTCAGCAAAAGGATTGTTATTCAGATAGATAGGCTTACAGGCTCTGTCGGCGCGAGGGATTTCAATGACGATGATGCTTTTGCCGTCAACCGATTCCATACGAACGTGCTTATCGAGCAGCAGATTCAAGCTGACCTTGCTTGAATTGTTGACGGTATTCCAAAAATCAGAAATCTGCTTTTCGGGAGCTGTCTGTCCGTGAAAACCGCCCCGAACCTTTTTGGTCCGGGGCGGTTTTCACGGAGCTGCAAGGAAGCAGCGAGAAAAGAGAGAGAGGATATGGAGCGCCCCCGGAATCACGGAAGCATCCGGAGACACTCTATGGAAAAATCAGAAAAATCTGACTCACTGCAAGATTTTCATATCCCACAGTGACATCCGCGCGGGTCTCACCACACTGTCCGTCACCGTCAGGCGCACGTACCGCGCCGACGCCTCCACATCGTCGATGTATACGCTCTCGGTGGAGGTCTGCGCCGTCTTATCCACCAGCGGCGTCCAGTCCGTCCCGTTGTCCGAAGCTTCCAATTTATAATAATACCCCGCCCGGGGGAACCCGAATTGCGTCATCACGCGGGTGAACGATTTGACCTCGCCCAAATCGACGGTGATAAACGGCCGGTCAGCCACTTCGGCCTCCCAGGCCGTGGAGAGCTCGGCGTCTGTCGCCGCCGGCGCATTTGTGCCAGCCGACGCCGACACAGACGCGCCGGAGGCCAGATTCACCCGGTCGCCCACGACGCCAAAATCGCCCTTCAGCGCGTCAAACCACACGTCACCCATCTTGGCGTACCCGGCGAGCGTCGGGTGCAGCCCGTCGTACATGTCCGGCTGCGTGTGCTGCAACGGCGTGTACATGTCGACAAGTTCGATGTTTTCACCGGCCTGTTTGCGCGCGTCGACAATCCGTGCGACGGCCTCGTTGTACGCGTCGATCCTGTCCATGATTGTGCCGGTCACACTGCCCGATGCGGACGGCGTCCGTTTGGTCGACAGCGCCACATATAGCTTGCCGTTCACGGTCCCATTTGCCCGGAATGTTTCAAAAATGCGGTCGATGAGCGTGTTCAGCCTGCCGGGAGCGGTGTCCAGCATTGCTTGATTGCTTTGCCAATAAGCGTTGATGTCATTGGTGCCGATCATCAGCGCCACGATGTCCGGCCGATTGGCCATCTGATGGTGCAGATTGTCCAGATGATCCTGTATCACGGACCCCGACCAGCCCTCATGGTTGTGGGCGCCCACATAGTCCGGGCCGTTGGTCTGTCTTCCGACGAACTCGACGCCGACTCCGGCACGTGTGAGCCGTTTCCAAAGCTGCTGACGGTACCCCCCGGTCTGCTCCTCGACCTGGGTGTTGGAATAGCCGTATGTGATGGAATCGCCCATGGTCATCACCCGGAGATAACCCGAAGCGTTCTTCGGAACCGCGGGCAGTACGGCGGGGGCATCGGCGTCCCGCAGCCGCACGACATCTTCGCTTGGGAGCACCCGATCGTAGAAACGAATGTCCGACATCCGGCCGATAAACATCCCCTGATCCGTCGGGGTCGCGTTGCCGCCTTTGTTGCCGCCGTAGCTCTTTTGCACGTCACCACGCGCGCCTATCACAATGTACTGGGGATCGTTGAGCGGGCGGCCGACGTCGTGATAGACGGCCGACGCGTCCAAACGGCCGTCCACAAAGATCTGCAGCGTGTTGTCGCTCTTGCGCCGGGTGCACACGACGTGGTGCCACTGCCCGTCGTTGACGGTGGTGAGCCCGCGGATGTTGTGATCCGCACCGCCCTCCGCACCGATGCCGAAGATGATTTTTCCGGCACCGGCAGAGGGGCCGCCCATAGAGACGCCAAAGTCGTCTCGCACACCGGCCATGTCCGCCGTAAACAGGGCCGTGCCCTGATAGCTGAGCGCCGTGTTGGCGGCGGCTTGGGTCGTTTGGATCCAGAACGCGACGGACATGTCGTCCTGAACACGGCGCTCGGCCGTGTAGCTATTCGCGCCGTCAAAGCGCAGCGTCGCGTTCCACTTCTCCGCCAGGCCTTCGGGCACGGGATCATCGTCCGGCAGGGGATCCGGGTTCGGGTTCACCTCCGCCGCGCCGTGCCCGACCAGTGGTATATACGTGCCGTCTTCCCACAGGTAGTATTGAAGGCGATACCCCACGTCCACCTCCGGCCTCACCCGTATCGTCGCCGTGGCCGTTGCGTAATCCCGCGCGATGCCGGACACCGGCGCCGGTTTGACGTCAAAAAGCCTCCCGTCCGGCGCATAAACGGCCAGCACCAACAGGGCATCCGCCACCTTTTCCGCCTCACGGGAGGGGTTGGTAATGGCCGCCGTGACGGAGAAATCCCTGCCCGCCTTGATATATGGACCACTCGTCCGAAAAGAAACCCGCAGGGGCCGGCTTTGGGCGGGCGTCTCGCCGGCGATCGCGGCAATGGCTTCTGCATCCAGCGCTCTGGCGTAGATGCGAAAATCAGACAATGCGCCATCGTAGTAAAAATCCTCCGGACGGCCGGTTCTTCCCAGCCAGTTCTGGCCTCTGCCGAGATTGATCTGGGTCAGCAGCGGCAGCGTGTTTCGGCCGACTTCCACACCGTCGACATACATCCGGCCCAAACCGTACCCCCCACCCGTGTCTTCCAGCGTCAGGGCCAGGTGCCGCCAGCCGCCCAGCGAGAAACCGCCCTTCGGCGAGGTGGCCGTGTTGTACACGATGCTGTGGGTATCTGTGTTGTTGTTCGTCGTGATCGTCCAGATGACATTGTCGTTTTGAAAGTTGGCGAGCCACATGAAATCCGCGTGCCCGGAACGCGAATCACCAAATTCCAGATAGCGCTGGTACAGATTGTTCGTCCTGACATTCACCCAGAGGGACATGGTAAAATTTGTTAAATTGTTGTTTTTGTCGTATGGGACAGCGAAGCGTTTTTCCGGTCTCGTCAGCGCCGAAACCGGCAGCATCACATAGCTGTTAAACGCCGCGTCCCGGGCCGTACCGTTTTGCAGATCGAGCCCCGCGCCTCCCAATGTCCCCCAGGCGTACTGGCCGTTGATCACGGACGCGTTCAGTCCGGCCACCGCGTCCCGCGCGGCGGCGCCGGACGTCTCATCCAGTTTGTACCACGCGTCCGGCTCATCCGGCTTCGCTTTTGCCTCGTACAGCCCGGAGACGTCCGCCGCGCTGAGCGCCGTGTCGTACACGCGGAAATCGTCGAATTTGCCATTGTATCCATACTCGCCCCGGATTGTTTTCCCCAGCCAGTTCTGCCCCTGACTCAGGTCGACTGCGGTGAAGGACGGGAAGGTTTTCGTGCCCATCATCTGGCCGTCCACATACAATATGCCCTGCTCGTTTTCCGCCAGCGTGACGGCGATATGACGCCAGCCGCTGCCCGCCAGCGGGCCCTTGGGTGCGGTGTCCAGATCCGCCACGAGGTCAAACTGGGTGCGCGCCGCGCTGCCGTCGGTCAGGCACCAAACGATGTCGCCGTTTCTGAAGTCGGCGATCCACATAAAGGCGCGGCCGATGTCGCCAGCGCCGTCGCCCACTTCAAGATAGCGCTGGTAGGGGTTGTCCGTCGTCACGCTCAGCCAAAACGACACCGTAAAACTGGTCAGGTTGTTTGCCCTGTCGTACGGCACATCCCGCAGCGCCGGTTGCACGAATGCCTCGGCCGGCAGCTGCACATACGCCGCGTCCTCGCCCGCCAGATCCGTGCCGTTTTTCAGATTCAGGCCCGTGTTGGACCACTCGTATGCCGTGCCGGCGATCGCGCCGGCGACGTCTCCCACGCTGTCGCGCACCACCGCGCCGGCGGTCTCGTCAAATTTGTACCAAAGCACTGGCTGTTTCGGCGAACCGGCGCCGGAGGCGGCGACCGCCCAAAACGCGGTGAGCACAACGGTCGCCGCCACGGCCCCGCACATCCATTTGCGTACCTTCATCTCTTCTTGGCATCCCCTTCCCCGCATACGGCGGTTTTATTTTTAAACACGGAACCGGCGAACCGGGCGCCGGCGGCATTGGTCCAATCTCAAGGCCCCAAGTGACGCGACGCTTGGGATCGGGGCCGGTACGTCAGGTGAGCGTCGCAACTTCGCCCAGCGGGACCTGCGCCTTGTCCCAGATGAACAGCTTCAGCGTTAGCGTATCCGCAGCAACGGGGGCGCTAACCCCAAAGCCGCAGACAGTGCGCTGAGATATGGAGGCCGGACGCCAGGAAACTCTGCCATTGCAAACGCAAGACTCGTATTTGGCGCTGCTCCTGAGACAAACGATCGTGGCCGAGGAACGGGACGGACGTGTTCGCATGACCGCTGCACCAACCATGCAACAAAACGGCGCGGCCGTTTCGGCCTCCACCATCGTTTGCCGGGCCAAAAGAATCGGTAGCCATAACCACCTCCACAAACAAAATAGCATTGCGGCCGTGTCTACGCAGCCTGATAGACAACCGCCGGACAGACGGGGACGATTCCCTTCCACAAAAACGCCTTGACGAGCGCCGTGTCCCGGCCGGCCGTGTCCAGTTCGGCGGTCAGTTCGCACAGCGCACCCGGGGCGACGGATTCGGTGTGCGACGCCACGCCGGTCAGGCGGCCCGCGCCGTCATAGATGGCGAGCAGCACGGAGACGGTCTGCGGGCCGTCGGCGGCGCTGCCCACCGTGGCCGACGCCGCGAAGACGGCGTCCGCCTCGCCGGTGCGCCGGGTGAGCGTGAGCTCTGTCTGTATCAGCGTTCCGCCCGCCTCGGGGGCGAGCGCCTCGGTCAGCAGCGCCCGGGCCGCCAGTACGCGCTCCAGCGAGCCGTCCTCGCGGCGCAGCTCATACTGCAAATTCGCAAGCGCGCTCTGCACCAGCTTGTACTGAGACGCTTCGGCAAAATCGGCCTCCGTGACGGCCTGCGCGCGCCGGACTACGGACAGGTCCACCGAGGTGTTGACGGCGTTCACCCTGCCCTGGCTGCCGACGGCGCAGTAGTAGTGATATACGACGCCGTTCTGCTTGATCACACCGGGCTTGTGGGCGTACGTGCTGCTCCACGTGCCGTTTCTGGGGGTCAGAATTTTGAACGATTTGGTCCAGTGAATCATGTCGGTGGAGACCGCGTAGGAGTCCACAATGCCGCCCGGCGTCGTCGTGAAGTAGAACATGACCCAGTAATCGCCGATTTTCACCACGTCCGGATCGGCGCTGTGGGTGTTGCCCCAGTTGTATCCGTCATGCACCTCCGCCGCCACTGTGGGATTGTCTTCTTCCTTCGTCCAGTGGATAAGATCCGTGGAATACGCCTGCGCGATGATCTCCGGGCCGCTGGCGCAGTTGTAGAGGATCTCGTACTGCTTCTTCTCGCTGTCGTAGACGACAATGGATTTCCAGATGATATTCTTCTCGTAGCTGTGTGTGGGCACCAACACCGGATCGGGCCAGCGTGTCCACAGCACGGGGCTGCCGTCCTCGTCCAGCAGACGGTCGGTATAGGCCATGCCGCCCCGTTTGACGCCCGCCTCGTAACCCGCCGTATCGCTCGCCAGATACGACATCACATACTTGCCCGCGAACGGACCCTCATTGTCCGCCGGCACGACGTGCGGATACGGCGCCTTGCCCCACTCGTGGTCGCGGACAATGTACCCGGCCGCGTTGTACCTGTCCCAGGTCTGGACGTTCCGGTTGTCAATCACAGTTCCTAATTTTTCCCATGTCACGAAGTCGGCCGACCTGGCGAGGCCCGTTTGGTACCCGACGCCGTCGTGGGCGACGTACGTCATGTACACGTGGTCCTCGTCCCCGGGGATTCTGAACGGCAGCGGGTTGTCGACCACATTGCTGTCTATGTCGCCGACCTGGCCGGGCCGCAGGATCACGCCGTATTCGTAGGGTGTCTTGACCTCCTCATAGATGTCATCGACGACCGACTGGGGGACATACACCACCAGCCGCGCCGCACAGACGTTGGCGTCGGCGAAATCCGCGTCGAGCGACGACTCGATCGTCACCGCGCCGGCCGTCAGCCCCGCCAGGCTGATGTCGAACGCGCGCTCCCTCACGCCCGCCGGCACGGTGACGGAGACCGCCGCCGTGTTTTGGGCGGCGTCCGTGGCCCGGACATAGACCGTCCGGCCGCCGTCCGGGGCCGGCGCCTGCAGTTTGACGCCCACGGACGCCGTCGGCGCCGATTCTCCCGCCGTCGTCGACAGGCTGGCCGGTACGGACAGTTTGTGGCCGTTTTGGTAGATTTCCACACCCCAGATCTGCAGTTCGCTGACAGCCAGCGACGCGCCGGACGCGGGCGTCAGCCGCACGCGCACGGAGGTGGTGACGACGGGCTCAAACGCGTACAGATACCGGAAAATCTTACCCGCGGAATAGGGGTGCTCGAACACCGCGGTCTTATCTTCCCGCGCGAACGTCAGCGTCACAGGCGCCCACGCCTCCGCCGCGTCGTCGTAATACTCAAGCTGCACCGCACTCGGCAGCTTACAGCCCCCGCCGTCGTTGTACACATACAAATCCACGATCTCCGTCGTCTGCGGCACCGCGAACCGCGAGCCGATGGTGGAGATCACACCCGGGTTGTTGTAGCTGGTCCAGCGGCTTCTGGGGCCGGTGTCGTAGCCGGAGAGATTCTGGAGACCGGAGATAACGCCGTCTACCAATCTCGCGGCGCTGTCCGTCGCCGGATCCGGCTGGATGCTGACAAACACCTGGGGGTACCCCACGTCCGCCGTATTGAGCGCCAAATTGTCAAGGCCCTCGGTGGACGGGATCTCTGCCGGGGGCGCGTCCTCCGTATACCGACCGAAGATCTCCACCTCGGTCAGGGCGGCCGATTTGCCCTCTTTCAGCTGCACGTTCAGGCGGATTTGGTCTGTGACGACCTCCCGGAAGGCAATCACATTCTGTCCGCCCGCCCCATTCAGGTTCGCGCCGACGGGCGCGGCCGGCACCTGATGGAAAACCTCGGCCTCTTTCCACGTGCCGTCCGCGTAATATTGCACGGTGATCGACGCCGGCTCCACCGTGTTGCTGGGGCTGGGTTTGTCGGTGAATACATAGATCTCCGCGCGGTTCACGCGGGCTGTTTTGCCGAAATGAAAGTCGATCCATTCCGCCGTACCCCTGTGACTCCACAGGGCCCAGCGGCTGCGCGGGCTGGCGTCCGTGTAGGAAACGACGCCGTCCGCCGCGCTCTGCGGACTGTCGCCGGCACTGTAGAAATGGCTGGCCGTCACGGTCGTTCCGCCCGACACCAACGCCAGATTGACCTCCGCCTCGTCATACGCGGCCAATCTTTTTCCGTAGACCGTCATCTCCGTCAGACCGACGTACTTGCCGGATGGACGTTCCAGCGTGACGCGAATCTCCCGCGTCAGCACGGCGTCGAACGTGAGCGTGTTCAGGTACGCCGCCGGCACAGCCGGACTGGCCGTCACACCGGTCACCGGGACAAAATCGCCTCTGTCGTTCTTATACGTCACGGCGATCGAGACGGGCGGCGCCATGGCCGGATTTGTGATCTGCGGGATGTTCGGATCGATGTATACTTCCAGATCGACGGCCGAAACCAGCTGCGTCACGCCGAACTGCACGCCGACCCAGTCCGTGGTGGCGTCGGTATGGCCATAATTTGTCCAACGGTTGTGTACGGCGCCGCCGCCCTCAACGCCCTCCGTATAGGCGATCACGCCGTCGGTCAGAGCCGCCGTCTTGTCCAGACCGCCCTGCGTGTTGCAGTAGGAGGCGACGGCGGCGGGATATGGCTTAGATCCGTCGGTGGTGGACAGATCGTCCAGCCCCTCCGGGGCCTGCGCGGCGATCGGCGTCGCCGCCAGCAGCCCCGTCAAATAGACCAGCGCCAGCAGCAGCGACAAAGCCGTCCGCCAGCATGTTTTTCTCGCATTTCCATGCATATGCACATACGCGTTCATGTGCTTTTACCTCACTTTTTGAATTGATAAAATTTCCTGCTTTTTAATATGAAATTCGACGGTTTTATGGCCCGCCTCCGCGGCCATGTCGGGCCACGCCCGCCGATGCCCGGTTTTCTGTCAGTAACTTCTTCCGGGCAGTACCTCCTCCGCGTTTTCCCGTGTGAACACTCTCTCGTCTGTGATGATGCGCAGCGGCAGTTCTTTGCCCATCATCAGGTCGGTCACGGCCTTCATGAGCTGCGGCCCCAAAAACGGGGCGCATTCCACCACACAGTTGAGTTTGCCGTCGATGATGGCTTTCACCGCCCTCTTGGTCCCATCTACCGACACAATCTTGACATCTTCTCCCGGCTTGATCCCCGCCGACTCCAGCGCCTCTATGGCGCCCAAAGCCATGTCGTCGTTGTGCGCAAAGATCACATCGATGTCCCAAGCGTTCGCCCGCAGGTAATTTTCCACCACCTGACGGCCGCCCTCGATCGTGTAATTGCCGGAGCTCGAGTGGACAATGCCATAGCTGCCGTTTTCGGCCAGCACTGCCTCAAACCCGGCTTTTCGCTCGATTGTCGGGCTCGCGCCGATGGTCCCCTGAATCTCAAGAATGCGCACCGGGTGTTTGTCGGGCGGCACATTCGCCTCCACCCATCGCATCGCGCGCCGCCCCTCTTCAATGAAATCTCCGCCGATGTATGTGAGGAAGAGATCGTCGGCCTCCGTGTTGATCTTGCGATCGGACAGGAGTACCGGAATGCCCGCGCGCTTGGCCTCCCGCAGCACCGGCTCCCACCCGCTGTCTATGATGGGCGATATCACGATGACATCCATTTTTTGGGATATAAAGGTGCGCACCGCCTCGATCTGCCGCTCCGGAGACTGGTTGGCGTCTATCACCGTCAGATCCACATTAAAGTCTTGGGCGGCCTCGCGAATCGAGCTGTTGTTGGCGAGCCGCCATCCGCTCTCCGTGCCCACCTGGGCGTAGCCGATGCGGATCATGTCGGTGAGCTCATGCGGCGCCTTGTCCAGACTTCGCTCATAACTTTCCAAATTGTCCCCCGTGATGTTGTGGCTCCGCAGGATGACCTGCTTGGGCACGCCGCTGACATTTTGCAAAATATCGAGCGAAAACTGAATCGCCTCGCGCCCCCCGGTGGGGCAGGTGATGGTCTCGTCGATCACACCCTTGCGAATCAGCTCCAGCCCGCCGTCCTGCCCCGCGAAGCCGTCCACCCCAATGATCTTTTGGGAGGCGTTCATCCCGTTTTGTATGGCGCGGTAGGCCCCAAGGGCCATATAGTCGTTGTGGGCAAAGATCACGTCCACATCTTTGAGCTGGTCTCCGAGCGACGCCACGGTGTCCTCCGCGGCATCGCGCGATTCATTCTCCACGACGACGACCTGCGTGTGAATGTTGGCGCGGTGCATAAACACGCCCTCCAGGCCGCGGCTCCGCGCCGCGCTGGCCTGAGAACCGGCGCCGCCCCGCAGTTCCAACACTGAAAATGACCGACCCGCGGCCATGCTGACGATGGCCTCCCCCGCCTGTTTGCCGATGGACTCGTTGTCCGGCCCTATGAACAAGGTGTACTCGTACCCTTCGACCACGCGGTCCAGCACGATCACCGGGATATTTTGGTACACCTCGCTGATGGTCGGCGTCAACCGTTTGGCGTCGCAAGGCGAAACGATCAGCAAATCGATGCCGTACGCGAGCAGGCGCTCGATGTCTTTGATCTGCTTGTCGCTGTCCTGTGTCGCGTCGACGAACACCAGACGGATCTCCGGATGCTTGGCCGCCTCCTCCTGAATCTCACGCGTCAGCACGAGGCGCCAGGGTTCCCGCATGTTCGCCTGCGAGATGCCAATCACATACGTGACGGGCGGCAGCGTATCGGGCGCCGCGCACCCGGCCAGCATCGCAAGCAGGCAGGAAAACGCCGTCAGCACGGCGGCGATACCTCGGCCTTTTCTCCAAGTTTGAAACCGTGCCCATGTCATCTCCGCGTCACTCCATCACTCTGTGTTGCCCTATATGGTGCCCTTTGCGGTATTCGATGGGAGAGACACCAAGCGCGCGCTTGAACGCGACGGAAAAGTAGTGCTGCGTGGAATACCCGGTCTGTTCCGCTATGCTGTATATCTTCAAATCGCTGCCGAGCAGCAGTTCCACCGCCTTGCGGATGCGCGTCTGCGTGACGTAGTCCACAAAAGTGACGCCTGTCTCGTGCCGGAACACGCGGCTCAGATGCTCCGGCGAAACGTGCTGGCTGGCCGCCGCCGCCTGCAGAGACAGCTGCATGTCCCCGTAGTTCCTTTCAATATACCGCTTGGTCTCCGTCACCAGAACGGAGCATTGCATGGCCGCTTGAAATTTCTCCATAGAGGTGAGGTAGACTTCCGGCATCCGCCTTCTGGCGTCACACACCACCTGCATCCGTTCGATTTGCACCGGCAGATGCTTCTGGAGCGCTTCCGTGAGATCCCGGCCGGCCTCGGTCCACTGGCGACGCGGTTCGCAGGCGGACAGCAGCACCAGATCTCCCCCGCTGTTGCGGTATGAGGAAACGGGCGCGAGGTGGGAAAATAATTCCAGAGCAATGTTTTCGGCGGCATAATAGAGGAGATCTTCGTTCCAGCCCTGCTCCAACAGGGTCAGCGACTCCTTGGACGAGATGTGTACCACCGTGATACCGCAGGGAATCGGCACTTGCAGGTTCAAATACTCAATCTGCTGGTCGATCTCCGGCTCGCTGTAGTGTCCGTCCAGCCACCCGGAAAAAAACGACGTCGTCAGCGCCCGGCGGTTTTTTTCGATCTGCAGCTTCGCCCACTCGAGGTACTTGATCTCCTTGTTGTTTTGGCACAGCCACGCCTTGGCGCGGTCCACCGTGTCAAACAGGGTGGACTCCATGATCGGTTTTAAAAGGTAATCGAAGACGCCCAGACGCAGCGCCTTTTGTATGTATCTGAAGTCGTCGTAGCCGGTGATGATGACGATCGCCGCGCCGCTTAAAAAGTCGGACAACTTTTCGATGAACTCCAGTCCGTTTAAAAACGGCATGTCTACGTCCACAAAGAGTATGTCCGGCAGATGCTCCTTGGCCAGCTCTATGGCCGTCTCCCCGTCCTCCGCTTGGGCGACGATCCGGAGTGCGGCGTCGCCGGACAACATTTTTACAAGGCCTTCACGAATCATCTCCTCGTCGTCCGCAATCAGCGCCTTGTATGCCAACGTCCGTTCCCCCCTTTATGGCGCAGGTGCCAGAAGTGCGTCTGACACCTGAATCATTCATACGCACGCTTTTTACGTGAAAAGCGTCTTATTTTCTCTCTCGCAAGGGGATGGTCACCGTGGCAACCGTACCCTTTCCTTTTGTGCTGTCCAGCACCAGCCCATAGCTCTCTCCGTAGCTCAGCGCCAGCCTCTTCTGGATGTAAAAAAGGCCGAATCCCTCTTTGGTTTCCTGCCTATAGACCTTTCTCAGACACTCGTTCAGATATTGCAGATGCTCCGTTTCAATGCCCGCGCCGTCGTCCTTGACGGAGAGCCACAGATCGCTGTCGCCGCACAGCCCCCCCGCGATGGTGATGGTGCCCCCGCCGCGCTTTTGTTTGATGCCGTGGTAGATGGCGTTTTCGGCGAGCGGCTGCAAAATCAGCTTGGGAACCTGGTAGTTGTACAGCGTCTGGTCGATTTGAACGGAACACTTCAACCTGTCCTTGTAGCGGATCCCCTGAATGTACAAGTAATTGGAGACATGTTTGATCTCCTCCTCCAGCGAGATCACATCCGTACCGCCGCTGAGTCCGATGCGAAACATGTTGGTCATCGCGTCGACAAGGAGAACAATGTCCTGGGCGTTATAACTGCGCGCCATCCAGGTGATGGTGTCCAGCGTGTTGTAGAGAAAGTGCGGTTTGATCTGCTCCTGCAGACTCTTCAGTTCGGCCTCCCGTTTGCTCTGCTGTTCTTCGTACACTTTTTGAATCAACTGGCGGATGCGGTCCAGCATGTGATTGAAACTGACGCCAAGGTCTCCGATTTCGTCGTTGTACCGACTGTTAAACCGGACGGACAAGTCGCCGGATTCCGCCTCCCGCATCAGACTTCTCAGTTTGTGGACCGGTTTTGTGACCGAATTTGCGATCTGAAACGACATGGCCGCCACAATGCCCGCCGTGCCCAAAATGAACAAAATCAAAATGTAATAGATGCTGTTGACGCCGCCCATCACTTCGTCAAACGAGAAAACGCCCACCATCTTCCACCCCGTGTATTCACTGTGGTCGCAGCGGATGTGATACGTGCCGTTTTTGATTTTGACCGTGACCGGCTGGTTCCCGTTGCCGCTGAGCCAAGCGGGGTTCACGCGGAAAACAATGTTGTTCACCGGCGCATAGACCACATTGTCCCTGTCGTCCAAGACAAACACAAAACCCTGCTTCCCAATGCTGACGCGGTTGATGGAGTCCTGGATGATCTCGTGGCGTACGTCCAGCAGCACGACGCCTCTCGTCTTTCCGGTGGCGGGGTCCACAATGGCCTTCACCAGCGAAAACACGTCGTCGGCGCTGTAGTCCTTGTTTGTGACAATGTTGCGCCCGGTTGTGTTGGAGATCAATACCATTTTTGCCGGTTCCGCGCACGCCGCCCGGTACCAGTTCTCCTCGGTAAACGGATCCCGCGAGATGCGCGACATCCCGGTCCCCACATATCTTTCATCCTCAAAGGCAATCAGGATGCCTGCGATCTCCACCGGGCGGGATTTGGCGAGTTCTTCCAATTCTTTGTCCAGCGTCGTCTGTATGTTCGCCCACCTGGCGTCCCTAGCGGACATGTTAAGCGTCTCATGGCGCAGCGCCACCGCCTCGATGTAATTGACAATTTCTTCGATTCCGCTGATGTATACGTCCAGAGAGTTTCGCACCTGCCCAATCAGCTGGGCGGTGTGATCCATGGTCATGGTACGCGCCTGTGTCAGAAACACGCTGCCGACAACCACCGCGAAAATGATGAAGGGGATGAGGGCCACCAAAATGCAGAACATCATCACCCTGTTGCGAAACTTGATGTTTAAAAAAGCTTTGTTCAATCGTCTCATTTTCAGTCGTCTCATGGCCGGCGTCCCCGTTCTCATCTCACTTGAAATCTTTTGCCTGATGAAAATGCTACATATATGGAAAAAATATCCAGTCTATTATATCATATCCCCTATATTTTTGTCTACCTTTGGCCTCTCTTTTCTCCTTTGATTGTAAAAACAGGCGCTCTTGTCATGGCCGCCGGGTTTTTACCCCGGTTTGCGCCGTTCCGCTCTGAGCGCGATGCCCCGCTGGATGACAATGAAGACGCACAAAAGCGCTGCAATGGTGACTTTGGTCCACCAGGTATTCAAATTCTGGTACGTCACAATGGTCTGGATCACACCCTGGATCAGCGCGCCAAAGGTCGTACCGATCACCGAGCCTACGCCGCCAGACAGCAGCGTCCCCCCGATGACCGCCGACGAAATAGCGTCCATCTCAAGCCCCATATTCTGCAGAGAGTAGCCGGCCAGCGTATAAAAACTGAACACCACACCGGCCAGGGCCGCACAGAACCCCGAGATCGCGTACACCGCAATTTTGATTCTGGCGACAGGCAAACCCATCAGTACGGCGCTCTGCTCGCTGCCCCCGACGGCGTACACGCCGCGGCCGAATCTCGTGAAACGCAGCGTGTAGTATGCGGCCGCGAGGATCACCAGCGCGAAGAACACGTAATAGTACAGCTTCCCCTTGCCTATGCTCACCTTGCCCAAGGCCATGTACTTATAAAATTCGTCGGAGATAGGAATGGAATTTGTGCTGATGACCGCGCAAAAACCGCGCATAAAAAACTGCCCGGCCAGTGTGACGATAAAGGGCTGCAGCTGAAAAGCCTGGATCAGATACCCCATCAGGAGTCCCACGCCGAACCCTATCAGGAGCACGAGCGGGATCACGACCGCCGGCGGCACACCCAGACGCAGCAGATGAGCCGAAAACACACAGGTGAACGCCAGCGTGGACGCCACGGAGATATCGATGCCGCCCGTCAGGAGCACGAACGTCACGCCAACCGCGACAATGATGAGATAGGCGTTGTCATTGAATAGATTGAGGAAGGTAGACAGGGAGAAAAAGCGGTCGTACGCCAGCGAACCCGCCCCGAACAATACGAAAAAAAGTAGGGTGGTGATCAGCAGCGAGACATTTCTGTTGCCGGTTTTTTTCTGTATTTGTACCGCGCCGCTCATGCCTCCTTCACCACCTTTCGGGAAAATTTTCTGGCGATCGCTTCTTTGAATTTTTTCGACTGCACCAGACAGATGACGACCACGATCAGAGACTTGACCACGAGCGTGACTTCGGGCGCCACACCCATGGCCAGCACCGACGTCGAGATGCTCTGGATGATAAGCGCGCCGACAACGCTGGCCGGTATGGAGAAACGGCCGCCGAACAGAGACGTCCCCCCGATGGCCACGGAGAGAATGGCGTCCAGCTCGATCAAGAGACCCGCGTTGTTGCAGTCCGCGCCCTTGATGCCGGCGCTCTCGATGAGGCCGGCCACGGCCGCCATCAGCCCGGAGAACGTGTAGATGATCAGTTTGATGCGATCCACCTTGATGCCGGTGAAACGGCTCGACACGCTGTTGACGCCAATCGCCTCGATGAACAGGCCGAAAGCCGTCTTCCGCGTGAAAAGCATGATCAGAACAAACGCAAAGGCCACGATGAACAGCGGAAACGGCAGCCCCAAAATGTATCCGCCATTGATAAAATAATACGCATCGGAATTAATTGTGACAATTTTCCCCTCTGTAATGAGTTGTGCGATGCCGCGCCCGGCCACCATCAGGATCATGGTGGCCACGATCGGCTGTATCTTCACTTTGGCGATCAGCACGCCGTTCCACAGGCCGCACAAGACCCCCGCCAAAAGCGCGAGGACGATGGCGACCGTCACGCTGCCGGAGGCGCCCGGCAGGATTCTGCCGTCCACAATGCTGCACGCCACCGCGCCGGAGATGGCCATGACCGAACCGACGGAGATGTCCGTGCCGCCGGTGGCCAGCGCCATGGTGATACCGATGGCCAGCACCATCAGCTTGCTGCCGTTGCGCAGGATGTCGATCAATCTGCCGTACAGATGCCCGTCCACGATCCGCATCTCAAAAAACTGGCCGCCGGATACGATGCCGTTCACAAACAGGATGGCCAGCAGCACCACGAGCGGCCAAAAGATCTGATTTTTACCGAGCTGTTTCAGTTTTTGGCTCAAGCTGTTCCCCTCCCGCCATATATTTGACAATCATATCCTCCGATATCGCTTCGCCGACAAGCTCTCCCACCAGTTTTTTGTCCCGCAAAACGACCATTCGTCCACAGCAGCGAACCATCTCGTCAACTTCCGACGAGATGAAGACAAGAGACATGCCCTCTTCGGCCAATTTGATAACCAATTTTTGGATTTCCGCTTTGGTGCCGATGTCGATGCCGCGCGTCGGTTCGTCCAGCATCAGCAGATCCGGGTTGGTGGCAAGCCAGCGCGCCAGGATCACTTTCTGCTGGTTGCCCCCGGACAGATTGTGGATGGCCTGCTCCCGGGAGGGTGTTTTGATGGACAGTTGTTCGATGTATGTGTCCGCCAATTTTTCGGACTGCCGGCGCGACATCGCCTTCATCGCGCCCTGCTTGGCCTGCAGGGCCAGCATGATGTTTTCCCGCACCGAGAGGTCCCCCACAATGCCTTCGCTTTTTCTGTTTTCCGGGCAAAACCCAATTCCGGCCCGCATCGCGGCGATCGGCTCCTTCACGGCCGCCTTCCGGCCGCCGATCTCGACACCGCCCTCCACAAGGGGATCCACGCCGAAGATCAGCCGTGCGATTTCGCTTCGCCCGGATCCGAGCAACCCAGAAAAACCCAGCACTTCGCCTTTGTGAATGTCTATGTTTACATCGGAAATCCGTGTGGACGCAGCTTTTTCCAGACGCAAAAACAGATTTTTCTTCTCGCAGTCGGCCGCCGCCGGCGACAGCCGGCTCTCCAGATCCTCATATTCTTTGCCAATCATCCTAGCCACGAGCTGCATCTTCGGAAGATCCGCCGTGGGGCTGGAGCCCATGTACTCGCCCCCGCGCAGCACGGTGATGGTATCGGACACCTCATAGACCTGGTCCAGAAAATGCGTGACAAAGATGATCCCCATGCCCCGTTCCTTCAGCATCCGCATGATCTCAAACAGCTTTTGCACCTCGACGGCCGTCAGACTGGACGTAGGTTCGTCCAGGATCAGCACCTTCGCGGAGATGTCGACCGCACGGGCAATGGCCACCATCTGCTGCACCGCCACGGAATAGCGATCCAACGTCTGCGTGACGTCGATATGCAGGTCGAAGCGGCCCAGCAGCTCGGCCGCCTTCTGATTGATCGTCTTCCAGTCGATCCGCCCTGCGGATCCGGGTTCGCGCCCGATGTAGATGTTCTCCGCCACGCTCAGGTTCGGGCAGAGGTTCACTTCCTGATACACCGTGCTAATCCCTATATTCTGCGCCGCCTGGGGAGATTGGGGCGATACGGCGCGCCCCTCCAGAAAAATATTCCCCTCGTCTCGTTCAAACACACCCGTCAGCACTTTGATCAAGGTGGATTTTCCCGCTCCATTTTCGCCCAGCAGCGCGTGGATCTCACCGCGCCGCAGTGCAAACTGTACGTCGCGCAACGCGACGACGCCGGGGAATATTTTGGTAATATGTTCCATTTTTAGTAGCTTTTCCTGTGTGTCCATGGCAAGACCTCTTCATCTTCATCGGGCGTCTCTCACGGCGCTTGTGTCCGGCGCGGCGCCGGTTCTCTTTTCGGCAGCGGTGAGAAAGACGCTCTGATTGGTTCTCCGCCGGACACGGCGGGGTTCCCGATGTCCGCCCCACGAAACGATGATGTTCCGTGGGGCGGACATACTTTTATTTGTACTCACGCTTTGTTCCTACACCCTGTGTCGTTTGATCAATACTTTCTGTTTGGCAGGTCGGCCGCCGCCGTGTCGGCGCGGAAGATCCCTTCCTCGGATTTGATCCATTTTTCCACCGTGCCGCCGTCCTTCAGCGTCTGGCACGCGTCAAAGAACTGCGGTCCCAACAGCGGGTTGCACTCGATGGTGACATTGGCCTCGCCGGCCGCCATCG
Source organism: Oscillospiraceae bacterium (assembly GCA_031265355.1). Taxonomy (NCBI): domain Bacteria; kingdom Bacillati; phylum Bacillota; class Clostridia; order Eubacteriales; family Oscillospiraceae; species Oscillospiraceae bacterium. Next base: position 81,677 of record JAISCT010000003.1, read on the forward strand.
CCTCAAAGGCGCCCTTCACACCGTCGACGGAGACCACTACGACGTCCGAACCCGGTTTGAACCCGGCTTCTTTGATCGCCTCTATGGCGCCCAGTGCCATGTCATCGTTGTGGCCGTAGATCCCTTTGATCTCGCTGCCGTATGTTTTCAAGAAGGACTCCATCACTTCTTTGCCCTTGGCGCGTGTGAAGTCGCCCGTCTGCGACGCGACAATCTCGATGCCCGGGTGATTGGCCGCTATCTCGTCCTCGAAGCCCTTTTTGCGGTCGTTGGCGGCGGAGGCACCCACGGTACCTTCCAGCTGCACAATCTTGCCGGTACCATTTAGCAGCGCACTCATCTCGATGGCGGCGTTCTTCCCTTCTTCAATGAAGTCGGAGCCGATGAATGTCGCGTACAGGCTCTCATCCACACTCGCCATGCGGTCCACCAGCACAATTGGGATACCGGCGTCCTTGGCCTCGGTGAAGACGGCGTCCCATCCGGTCTCAACAACCGGGGCCACTCCTATGACGTCCACACCCATTTCGATGAAGGATTTGATGGCTTTGATCTGATTTTCCTGTTTTTGCTGCGCGTCCGCGAACTTGAGTTCGATGGTGTCCAGGTTCTGCCCGGCGTAAAACTGTATCGACGCGGTCTCCGCGTCACGCCAGCCGGACTCCTGACCAATTTGCGCAAAACCCACCACCAGTTTTTCATTGCCGGAGCTCTTCCCATCGCTGGGCGTCGACGGTCCGCAGGCCACCGCCAACAGCATCAGACAAACCGCCACAACACAAATCAACGCTCTTTTTTTCATCTTGAACATTCCTCTCCTTACATAAAATGATTTTGAGACCGCGAAAAAGCAGAATCTGCTCTTATCTCTATTATATCTCCGACATATTTGCCTTGTCTTTATAATAATTTGACCCATATCAGTCTTTATTTTAACATAATGCGTCAGCGCGGCGGTGCCGTCGTCACGGCGCGGACACCGTTCCCCGTCGCGACGCCGCCGGTATAAAACCGACTGCGGTACCGCTTTTTGTCCGTCTTCCGAGTATGTACGACAAAAAATAACCCCAAGAGCGTCATAGGCGCTCCTGGGGTTATTTTTATTTTGAACCGACTGCCATTATGCATTCATGGAACGAAAACGGCATTTTCATCTTCGGCATGGGCGCTGCCGCGTCAAAGAATTTCTTCCTCCGGAAGGCGCAGCGGCGCGTACTGGCCGCCCCAGACGAACGCCTTCGCGACGACGGCGGTTGCGGGAACGTCGCTCACCGAAATGTCAAGCCGTTTGAACGTCCCGCTCACAGCCGTCGCTTCCGTTACACGCTCGGCACTCACCAGTCTGCCGTTCGCGTCATAGAAAGCGATCAGTATGCAGGCGTCGTCATCGTCGCCGGCAGCTGTATCAATGACGACTTTGGCCGACAGCGGCCCGCCTAGCTCCTTGGTGAGTATCAGATCCTTGACGGCGCCGAGCATGATATCCGCGTCTGAGACGTCCTTGACCAAATCGACCAGAATGATGGATGTTTCAAAGATACCGCTCGGGTCGAGTGCACGCACCACGTACTTTCCGCTGGGCGCTTTCTCGCCAAAGGCGTAGCTGCCGTCGGCCGAGATATCCGCCGTGCCCAGCGGCCTCGAGAAGTCCGTGTCTGCAAAGTCGTAGCGCGTAACCATCAGGCCGGACATGTCGGCGGTACTTGGTAAGTCGGGCTGTATACGGCCGGCAATCAAGAATTCGGCGACCGGTTCCGTCGCACCGCTCGGTATGACGCGCAGATTGCGCACCTTCATATCGGAGTTGAACACGCGCGCTGCTATCTGCCCGTAATGGAAGTCCCGGTTCGCCGGCGCGGTATAGCTGTAGCACAGCTTGCCGTCCACCGTCGCCCGAATCGTGGTCGCGGCGGAGCCGGTGCTTGCAACCGTTATTTCCATCGGGTGCCACTCATTCGGATCGAACGTGATCTGTCCGGCTGTGGTGTTTGTCAGCGCCGTCCAGCCCCAGTGAATGGATCCGGTTTCCACGCCCGTGTGTTCGTTCGCCGACGGGGTTGCGCTCGTGTTGTAGTTGACACCTGTGACATAGCCGCGCAGATCGTCCTGGCCGGCGCCGAAATCCGTCGACAGGTATGTAAACCCGCCGTTGGATTTACCTGCCTTGATAAGCAGCTTGATGTCCGCCTTGATCGTGTAGTTCTCCCACGTGGCGTACCCGTCGGTGAGTTTATACCCGTTGCTGTTCTGTATGAGCGTAAGTTCGTTGTCGGCGACCGACGCCGTGCCGTTTCCATACTCTCTCCAGCCAGAGAGTGTCCCGTCGTTGAACTCCTCTTGCCAGACGAATTTATCCTTGATGTTCAAATCGTCGAAATCCGCCGTGCCGGACAGGCTGACGACACCGGCCATGCCCGTGGGATAGACGTTGTCGATGACCGTTATGAGCGGTCTGACCGTATCTGGCGTTCCCGTCGATCCGTCGGTGTTGGCGTACACGCGGAAAGTGTTGTTGACGACGCGTACAATCAGCGGATAGGCGGCCTCGTTGTCGGCGGCGAATGTGAAATCCTCCTCCGCCAACACGGTCGTAACGCCCTTGTTCACCCTCAGCAGCTGAATCTTACCCGTGGTGTCGTCGGCTCGATTCAGGGCCGCCACATAGCCGTTCGGCGCGCCGGCGTTCAGGTGGCCGCGCACGACGAGGCCCGCGGCCGCTGTGCTCGACGTCGGACGTACCGACGCGGTAAACTCGTAATCGCTCCAGCCATAGTCGCCGACCAGCGCCGCGCCGGCGCCGGACGCGGCCAGACGGTTGCCGCTTATGCTCCACACGTTGTTTGTCGTCGATGCATGGCTTGTGAAGTTTGCGATGGCGGCGTCGCTGCCGGAAGTCGTCGCCGAGAACTGGTTCGAATAACGCGGCGCGCTGGAAACGACCAGGTTGTCAATGTTTCCGGCCGCGTTATAGGTCCTGAAGCCGACCGAGCCGGACAAATACGTGGCGTCGTAGACCGTCGCCCGCAACGTGTCGTCTATGTAGAACTGCATACGCGGCCCGGTCATCACCACAGCCAAGCGGCGCTTGGTATTGGTCAGAGGGAACGCGGTGGCAGTGCCCAGAGACGTTCTTTGCAGCGCGCTCCAGCCCTGATCCATTCGGCCGATCGTCAGGTAAGAAGTATTGCCGTCTCTCTCTATTCCGAAATAATAGCCGTTGACATTGTCTGTGCCGGCTCTGTAATTGGAGCTGCGCACCAGCAGACCGCAGTTGCCTCCGGTCGTCGTCATGGTCACGTCAAGCTCGGCCACGCCATCCGAGAACTCCGAGTTGGGGACGACAAACTTGCCGCCAGTGCTCGCCGTAAACGTGGCGTTGTTCGCGGTTCCCGCGAACGTCCATGTGCTGGATGTGCCGCCCGCATAGGTCGAGTAGCCTGCCTGGTTCGCGCCGTTGTTGAAGCTGTTCACAATCTGCACGTCGGCCTGGGCTTCAGGCATGCCGGCGCCGGTCAGCTCGTACGTCTCGGGGGAGACGACAAACGCAAGACCCTGGCCGCTGATGTGTCCGCTTACAGCCGGCGTCTCATCATAAACGGCGACAGCCGGAGAGGGATTATTGCCGACCCACAGCGTGATTTTGGTGTCGAACAGACGCACGCGCACCGCGACGTCACGGCCGGTCACATCCGCCGCGCCGAGCGTCGCGGCGCCTCGCTTGAGGACAATCTGGCCGCCCTCATAGGCAATCGTGTACACGCCGCCGCGCACGGTGAACGACTGCCCTGGCGACACGGCCGTCTCGACGGCATAGTTTATGCCGTCCGTCGCGTAGTCGCCGACAGCGTACGTGTCCGCCGGGTTGATCATGAGAGTCGGCATGGCGGCCCAGCGCCCGTTGGTCTCGCCGTAAACGCGCAGACCATTCCTGTTTTCGGTGTCGTTCTTGACGCCGTATGTGACGGAAAGCGTCTTATTGGCCGCGAGTTCGGCCTTCAGCGTATTGATCAGAGCGTCGGACAAGCTGAGATTCACCAGATAGCCGAAGTTGCCGGCGCTGGCGCCGCCCATGAACGCGCCCAGGGCTTGGGCGCCGCGTGTGTCGCGCGGGTTGTCGGGGATGAACAGGGTTTCGACCTCATGGCCGTTTATATATACGGTCAGGTCGGAGGGCGCCTCATAACCCTTCACAGTCTGCGAGCCTTCAGAATGGGTTGTGGGGAGATATCTGTCCTGTACCGCGGTGGCGGGTTTGAGCGACGAGATTTCCGCAAACAGGCGGATATGCGCCAGGTCGGCCGGATCAAAGTCCGCCGGCACGGCAAAGTTGTACACCGCCTGCCCGCTGCCGCTTGTGTTTGTGAACGTGTCGGACGCCGATGCCGGCTGGCGCAGGACATAGGACGTTTCATCCAGTATTTCGGTCGAAACGCTGGAGCCGGCCGGTCTGACGAGGACATTTTGGAAATTCTTGGCAATCTTATTGCCGGCGCCGTCTTCGATCCAGACGGTGAGCGTACCCACGCAGCGCACAAACGGCAGCTGGAAGGAAACGGCCTGCTTTCTCTGTACGTAAGGCGTGTAGTCGATGGGCGAAGAGCCGGACAAACCGGTCGTTATGTTATTGCCGAACGCGTCCGTCGCGTCGAAACGCCACTTGAGCGTCGCGCCCGGATAGTCGTGGCCGCTCCAGTTCATGGCGACGACATTGCGCGAATAGGCCGCGCCCGGAACCGCGGTGGTATTGGGGTTGCCGTCGATACCCACGTAGTTGGGCTGGTTCAGATCGGCTATGCTCATATCGCCGCCCCAGGCGACTTCCTCATACCCCATGATCTTGTCGTAGCGTTCCCATGTGAGAATGCCGTTGCGCTCATTCTCAATGTCGTGCGGCTCGGTATACACATAACCCTGGTGCTTTACCTGCTGGCGCAGGATATCCGTATAATACTTAAAGCACCACGATATGTCGTAGTCCCAGTCTCCGTAGCCGACGCTGCCGTACTCGCTGTTCAGTACGGGCTGGCCCGTCTGCGTAAAGCCGCTGCGGTAATTGTTCGTCGAACCGGGATATGTGTTGTTCTCGCGGCCGGTGACGACGTTGTTGACGCTGCTGTAGCCTTTGGAATAGTCGTGCCACGTGTTGATGTCGGTGGGATTCAGATGATCGTTGTTACAAGGGCTCATGTCCTCTACAATCTTACCCGGGCTCACTTCTTTCACGTGGAAGTAGAGGGCCGCAAGCCAGTTGTTTTCGTTTTGCGCGTTGATACTGGTGTTGGCCGCCAAGGTTCTGGTGGAGGTTGTGTTGTAGTTGTACGTATGCGCCTCGGTGAGCTTGGCGGGGTGGGTGTTCGCAGCCGCCGCGCCCGACCCCCTCGTGATGCCCCATGTCTCGTTAAAGAGCATGATCGCGATGACAGAAGGCCGGTTGTAGTCGCGGCGCAGCGCGCCGTCCAAGCAGTCGAGATAGATGTCGCGCCCGGGGGCGTATGTGTCGCCGGTCGCATATTGACCGACCATCATGGCGTTGGCGTGTGGGATGTCCTGCCATACAAAAAATCCCAGCTTATCCGCCCATGTATACTCAATCGGATCCTCGATCTTCAGATGTTTGCGGATCATGTTAAAGCCGCGGTTCTTCATGGCTTCAATGTCGTACCGCAGGGCTTCCTCCGACGCGGCCGTATAAAGGCCTTCGATCCAGAAGCCCTGGTCGAGCAGTCCTGACAGGTATACGGGCCTGCCGTTGATGTTGACGTATGAATAATCCCGATTGTTTGCATCCTGACCCTGAACCCTGATGTCCACCTCGCGCTGACCGAAATAGAGGTTCACGGTGTCCACGGCCTGGCCGCCGATTTTCAGCGTGGCCGTTCCGTAATACAGATTTGGTTCGACGTCGTCCCAAAGCTTCTGGTTGGGAATCGGTATTGTCAAAGCCCCGATATACTCGGCGACTTCACCCGCCGGGACGCCGGGAATCGTAACGGAACCGGAGATGGGCGCGCCGGTGATATCGTCTGTGCCCGTCGCCGCGTTATACTTTTTGGGCGTGAACGCAAAGTCCACGGTGACGTCTTGTGCGGCCGCGCTGCGCCTATTGTTGATCTCCACGTCGAGAACCACGCTGCCGTCCGCCGCGCCGCTGTTCACTTTCGGGTTGGCGTGAACGTAACCCAGAGAAGTCTGTCCGCGCGACTCAAGAATCACCGACTGCCAGATGCCGCCGGTCTGGTTGTACCCGCACGGCGCTTCGCGGCCCTGCTTGCCCACAAGGGCGACATAACCGTGCTGGCCGTATATCGCCTTGTCCTCCACCCAGACGGTCAATACGTTCTCTTCGCCCGGGTCTTTGAGATACTCGGTGAGATTGAACTCAATGGGCGTATAACCGCCGCGGTGGCCTTTGATGTACTCGCCAAAATAATACTGCGGCGTGTCGAGCTGCACCTCGTGGCCGTTGATGAATACGCGGGCCCAGTTGTCGACCGCGCCGAAATAGACGTACACCTGTTTGCCATTGGCCGTCCAGCTTTCGTCGACGACAAACGTTTTCTGATACCACGCCTCGCCGCGGTATCCGGTGTTGGTGACGCCGCTCAGCTCGGTCGTCCAGCCAAACGGAACGTTGATCTTCTGGGTGAAGTCGTGGCTGTTCTGCCAGCCCTCCCGCAGGCCGTCTCCGGCCGGGTCATAGTTAAAATCCCACCAGCCGTTGAGGTTCAACCACTGTTCGCGCTTCCAGTCCGGACGCGGATGCTCCGGGCGTTCGGTCAGCTGTCCGCCGGCCACCGAGACGAAGAATTCCTCCGGCGAAGGCACTTCAAAGCCGCCGCCCGCTACCAGGATCTTATACATGCCCGCCTTGAGTCCCGGAGGCACCGCGACGGTGACAGAGGCGGCCGTGTTGCCAACAACCGTCAGCGGGGATACATTTTTGCCGCTTGACGTCACCAGACGGGCGGCGACGCCATCCAGGCTGGCGCCGTTTAAGACAATGGAACCGCCGGTGTCGCCCACATCAAGATCCAGCTGGGCGCCGCTGATGTCCATCTCGCTCAGTCTCGGGCCCGTGTACGTTTCCGGAAGATAGAACGCCGACGCCGGCACCAACCTCTCGCCCATGCCTTGGTCGTTCCTCCAGACAAGGCGTACGTTGCTGCCGCCGGTGTACTCGAAATAGTCCAGCCGGAAATAGTAGGCCTTGCCGGCGGTCAGCGAGACGCTGCTGCTCCATGACGTTGGAGTTGACGACTGATCCCACCACGAATTGCCGTTCCAGTAGTTGATGATGGCGCTGTCTGTGTCGACCCCACCATCGGATGTGTTTCCGTCGCCGCCTATCCACAGGCGTGAGCCGTTGTCGGAATAACAGCGGAACTCATAGACGCCGGTTTCGGGCGGAACGATCCAGCCGGTCCAGCGCATACCCGCGCTGTCATTGACGCCGCACCGAGCCTGAAGAACGTCCTCCATCGTGCCGAAGCTGATTTCGTTGTCCACATAATATCCGTAGGACGTCGAGGTGAAGGAGACGTTAGCGCCGCTGCCGGTGGTGCGGAACGCCTGCGCCAGCAGGCCGTGATGGACAAATTCCGACGCCGGTTTGTCCGCGACCGGCGCCGCCAACGCTTGGAACGAAACCGCCCCAACAACCATGATCACGGCGATCATGACGGAAACTGCGCGGCGCGCGCTGAAAACACGCTTGAAACTCCTTGTCATTTGATACCAACCTCCCAAATCATTGATTCTCCGAACTGATCCCCCTGTCTAAAACCTGTGGCTGTGGCAAATAGCGATCCTGAACATATTCCACTCTATAGTATAACGGTTTCAGAAATTCATGTCTTTATATTTTCTTGATGTGGTTGGTGTATATCTTGATATCTGCAGCCGCTAATAACAAGCAATTCCATCTAAACAATACTCCGCTTTGCACTTTTTGAGTGCAAACGCAAAGCGCAGGGCACGCATCTCCCGAAGCGGACGGGGCTGCGGGCGACAAATTGCGTAGGAAACGGGCCGCGCCCGCACCCGTCAAGAGCGGTCATTCCGACAGGCTGTCTTTGTGAAAACGGCTACACACCCAAAAAACAAACACGCCCACACGCGCCGGACGTCTCTCCGGCCTGTGTGGGCGTGTTTGTTTTCGTCAGTGCTCTCTTTTGATTCGCGCTTCTTCGTGTCACCGTGTGTTCCCAAGTTCAATGACAAGTGTATCCGTTGTCTCAGCAACCAACCCCTCACAAACCTCTCTCCGCCTTGACCACTGCCCAGCCAACTTTTGCTGCCGGTAGTATGCTTATACTCGGAGGTCTGTCATACAATCCGTTTCTTATGAGATGCTCCATACATTGTTGCTACAGCTATAGTTCAAATTGCTAATAGTTTGAATGTGGTGCGGTTGCCGCCTATCCTCATACTTGTGGCGTGGCGTGTGCAAAGGGTGATGATTTAATTGCTCTCCTTTTAGTATTACGGTATCGCAGGAATATTCGACAGCATAGCATCTTCATCGTAGTCATCAATAATTCTATAGCCCTCAGGCATTTTGGATAGATAATCTCGTTTCTTGCTTTGACAAATTTTCTTAATGACTTCTACTAAAACCGAAGTTAATGTCAGTTTATCTCTCCCTTCATATACTTGTTGATTGATACAATCTGTAGCAATCAACAAGTATATAATCTGTCCTTACAAGCTCGTGAGTAAAGAGTTCTCGGCAGCAAAGAAGAAGTAAAGATGCGTCACATTTTTCAGTTTTTGGAGAGGAACGGCGGCGCAGTCACTGAGGGAGAAGGTTGCATCCGGTTCGCGCGGGCAAGGGACTGCGGGCGGCAGGATGTGCCTTTCCTACGTAGGGGTATATTCCGCAAATAATTATTTTACGGAACATGAAAAGGACTGCCTCTCGGCAATCCTTTGTAATTCTACACAAAAAGAAACAGCCGCCGAGGGGAACCCCCCAAGGCGGCTGTCTATTAATTTGTGCTCTCGTAATAAAGTAGTTTGGGATGTTTTAAGAGAAGTTTTTCGATAGTCTTTTTCTCTTCACTAATGTAATGTGTGAAAAATGGAAAATCAAAATGATGATTGGGCACAAGAAGAACATTGCATTCATGGAATAGGATACACAGCTCTGAAATGCCCCGGAATGCCCCCTCGATCACCATTTCCAAAATGCTTTCATTAGTGTCTATTGAAAGTTTCACGCCTGACTGTGATTGGTTTTTTACATCGTGTTCAGAGAAAAAGTTCTTGATTTCCAGATATATATCATTACTCTTGTCCTTAATACTAAATTGGTTCACTCTGTGAAAAGGAGCAATAATAAATTCTGAAATATCACACTCATCAATATAATCTGTTAAGAACGAAATCATATCTCGCATATCGGCGTAAAATTCCCGCCTCTTACCGGCGTATCCTAAGTCTGATTCATACCCATGATCCCAATCATGTACGTGATGAATACCAACAAATGAGGCTTGATTCATCTGGTCGGCAGATAGACTTAAGTGTATTCTTTCAATTTCTCGCTTTAACTCATAATAGGATATTTTCATTAAGTCACCCTCTACCTCACTGTTCCGTCCGGATAAACATTTTGGTAATCACCAGTCTTGCCATTTGGCGGTTTTGCATCATAATGATCACCACCATGCTCAGATGGATCTTTTTTGAAGTTCCATCCCGTCTTTTTATGCGTATATGAACCGTCCTTGTTCTTTTGAAATTCTCCCGGATGCGTGTCTGGCGTCTTAACTTTATTTCCATCTTTCAGTTTCGATGGCGGTGCAGTTTTCTTTGCGTATGTTGCGTTACTGCCTTTGC